>NZ_JAUFQI010000001.1:1285000-1422500 GCF_030409715.1 Reinekea marina | reverse complement strand
GACTGAATCAGCTTATGCCGCTTAAAAGATCGTTCTTGCCCGAGCGAGTATAGATAATCAAAATTAAAGCATTGCTTATTGATCACATCCTCTTCTTCTACAGTCTGACTTACTTTCATGTTAAGTCGATATAGGCCTCCTGATACAAAGAACCCTTGCTTTGCTTTTTTCTTATGCTGCTCTATATAATCAAAACGGGGAATACAATCACCATCAGTAAAAACCAGATAATCACAATCGGTATTTCTAATACATTGATTTAGAATTCGTGTCTTTTGAAATCCGTTATCTTCTTGCCATTCATGAACCAAATTCAAACGCCCTCTGTCCTGAAACCGCCGGATAACGTCGGATGTTTCAGTACCGGAGCCGTCATCAGCGATGATGACAGTAAAATCTGAATCCGTTTGATTCTCATATCCCCAAAGGACCTTTTCGAGCCATTTTGGGGATTTATATGTAGTGACGATTGCACCGAGCTTCATTGGTTACTCCAAAGTTTCTGGTAAACACTCATTATTCCATCGACTTCACTCTGCAAGGAAAAGTGTTTTGACACTGTGCTTTTACCCCTCAACTTAAACTGCTCTACCTTGTTACGATCTTTAATAAGTTCTTCTAGTGCATTAGTAAATTGAACTTTATCCCCACAATCCACCAACAAACCATTCTCCCCTTCTTGAATCATATCTGGGTAAGCACCAGTTTTAGATGCCACTATGGCCGTACCCGACACCATAGCTTCAATTGGAACCAAACCAAACCCCTCATAAATAGCAGGGCAGCATACAACATCCAAAGATTGATAAATGGCAGGCATATCTTCAAGCGCTACTTCATTAAGGATGAAAACTTGCTTAGATATACCAGCCGCATGCCATGATTCTTTCATGCTATTGAGTAAAGACATATATTTGGAGGTTGTTTTCCCTACAATTACAGCACAGACATTAGGATATTTTGGCAGCAGTTCACAAATAGCATGCGAGAATATATCGGTACCCTTTTCTGGCCGAACTCTGCCTACTATTCCAATAGAAAAATCGAAAGCACTCCATGACTGACTTTTGTTGTTTTGATGTAGAAAAACATCTAAATCAACTCCATGGGGAACAATAGCCTTCACATTAGGCACAAAACTCGCTGCTTTACTGCTGGTTGCAATCACTGCGTCCATCTTTGAAATCAAATATCGTGGCCACAAGCTGTGCTTCCGAATCGCTGCACTGGTGAAGACCAGTTTTAATCTCCGATTAAGAAAGCGGCGAGCCAAGACACCCCAAAACATTTCATGATTTCTTCGTACATGCCATATAGGATTATCGCATCGAGGGAGTCTACTTAACTTTACCAGCAGCTGAAAAAGGCTTATAGCAGTGATATCACCATGAGGTTTGTTTGCAACAAACGTCACATTGCCAAGTTTAACCAAGCTTGGGAGCAACGACCGAATACTGGCACTAACACCACTGATTCTATGGTGTAAATCTGAAATTATCAGCGTATTTTCTGGCATAAGCTAAGCCTTATGTTCCGCTTTCAAGTACTCTTCCGATTGCATTTCAAGTAACCGGCTAACGGTACGTTGAAATTCAAAATTTAGCTTACCTGTTGAATATATTTCGTGAATTGGTTTTTCAGCCGTCATGAGTAGCTTTACATTTCGATCGTAAAATTCATCGACCATATAAATAAAGCGGCGTGCGCTATCATCATTTTTACCGTTAAATACCGGTACATTACTCAACAAAACTGCATGGAAGCACTGTGCTATTTCAATATAGTCATTTTGTGACCTAGGACCTTCACACAACTCCTTGAAATCAAAAAGAACAACGTCATCGTTCATTCGTCGCGTAACGATCATCCGCCCCAATACATCGAGCGGCTCATTTGTGGTTGATTGGTCGATATCTGGCGCTAAGCGTTCAAAACTATCATTTAAACTCTTCTCAGCTTGATCATCTAAAGGCGAATGAAAAATCTCCACTTGCTTTAACGTTCTTAATCGGTAGTCAGTCCCACCATCCACATTCAAAATGTCGGTATGCTGTTCTAAAAGTTTAATAGCAGGTATGAATTGAGAGCGCTGTAAGCCATCTTTATAAAGATACTTAGGCTCAATATTAGAAGTGGCTATCAGTGTAACACCTTCATCAAATAAGGTTGTCAAAAGCGTCGCTAGAATCATCGCATCACCAATATCACTGACGAAAAACTCGTCAAAACAAAGCACATGTGCTTCTTGAGCAATCTCTTTGGCGACTAATATTAGTGGATTTTTCTTACCTTTATGGCTTTCTAACCCCTTGTGAACTCGGCGCATAAAGTGATGAAAATGTAATCGCTGCTTATTTTCAAATGGAATGGCATCAAAAAAGGTATCCATTAAGTAGGTTTTACCGCGACCAACGCCCCCCCAAAAATAGAGACCTTGAACTTTTTTTCTTGGCTTACCGCTTTTTAAAGCTAAGCGCCCCAGTAAAGTTTGCTCTTTATTGTGTCGCTCAACTAAACCTTCATAAACCACTTGCAATGCTTTAACGGCCATTTCTTGCGAAGGGTCATGACTGAATCCTTCTTTTTGTAAATCGGATTGATAGCGCGTCCAGGGGGTATTCATTCAAGACTCCAAATATTTGACAGGCGGATTGTACTCGCAAGCTAAGGACAATCAATGACCAAAAGGAATAATTGTTTCGATGGCAATAAGCATGAGAAACTTAGCTTCAGCCGCTATACTAGTCAAAACTACATAAATTAGGGAGCTACCATGCTGGAATTACAATGGTCAACATTGATTGCAATTATCATTGCTGCGCTGATCATCGGTTCGTTACTAGGGCGAATATTCCTTAAAAGGGATGGTCAAGACCGGTCAAGTCTTCGCAAACAACTCGATGAACTCAAGCAGCAACACCAAAACTATGAGGTCAGCGTTACCGAGCATTTTGGTCGCACAACAGAGCTCATCGAACAGCTTAGTCAAAACTATACTCAAATAGAAGAACACTTGAACCTGGGTGCTGAAAAATTCATAAACCCAGAATACCGTTTAGAATCAGCTCGTACTGGTGAAACCTCTCTAGAAGAGTTAACACCCCACTCCGGTAACGAATCGGAAGAGCCTGCTGGCCCTAAAGATTATGCACCTAAGCAGCCGAATCAAGAAGGCACACTTTCTGAGACATACGGCCTAAAACGCAGTGATTTCCAAGAAGACCCTACCGAATCATCTAGCCGTTAATTTTTTATACACGTAGGTCAGCTGTAACACAGCGGCCTACGCACCCTCCCCAAGCAGCCTTATCTCTTATTCGAAATAGAGATATAACAAAATGCTCTTATAACTATAATTAATTCTGCAACAAGCTTTGGTATAGTGTCGGCATTGATCCATTAAACGAGCCAAACCATGACTAGCCCAAATTTTACACACTTGAAGCAGCTTGAAGCTGAAAGTATTCATATCATTCGTGAGGTTGTTGCTGAGTTCGACAACCCGGTCATGCTTTATTCCATCGGTAAAGATTCGGCCGTTATGCTTCATCTAGCCCGTAAAGCATTCTTCCCAGGCAAACTGCCTTTTAAGCTTCTGCATGTCGATACAAATTGGAAGTTTAAGGAAATGATCGAATTCCGCAGCAAAATGGCCGAAAAATACGATCTCGACATATTAGTTCACAAGAACCCTGCAGGTTTAGCCCAAAATATAAACCCGTTTGATGACGGAAGTTCAAAGCACACTGATGTCATGAAAACACAGGCCCTTAAGCAGGCACTTGATAAATACGGTTTCGATGCTGCTTTCGGTGGTGCTCGCCGAGATGAAGAGAAATCACGCGCAAAAGAGCGTGTTTATTCTTTTAGAGACCGAAATCACCGCTGGGATCCTAAAAATCAACGACCGGAACTTTGGAATATCTATAATGCGCGAATAAATCGAGGCGAGTCGATTCGTGTATTTCCGCTTTCAAACTGGACTGAGCTTGATATTTGGCAATACATTCATCTAGAAAGCATTGATATTGTTCCTCTCTATTTTGCCGACAAACGTCCTGTGGTTGAACGTGATGGCATGCTCATTAACGTCAATGACGATCGCATGAAATTGCAAGACGGCGAGAAAATTGAATACCGTAATGTTCGCTTCAGAACGTTAGGGTGCTATCCATTAACAGGCGCGGTTGAATCAAACGCAACAACGCTTCCTGAGATTATCCAAGAAATGCTGCTCACTACCACCAGTGAGCGGCAAGGCCGAGCCATTGATCACGATTCATCTGGGTCAATGGAAAAGAAGAAACAAGAAGGCTATTTCTAGGAATACGGAGCAAAGACTATGTCACATCAATCAGAATTAATTTCAACTGATATTAACGCCTACTTAGAGCAGCATCAGCAAAAGGAGCTTTTACGCTTCTTAACCTGCGGTTCCGTAGACGATGGAAAATCCACATTAATTGGGCGCTTACTGCACGATTCTAAAATGATCTATGAAGATCAACTGGCGGCTATTGAAAAAGACAGTCAAAAATCGGGCACAACAGGTGAAAAAGTCGATCTCGCTTTATTGGTAGATGGTTTGGCCGCCGAGCGTGAACAAGGCATTACCATTGATGTTGCTTATCGATATTTTTCGACCAGTCGCCGTAAATTTATTATTGGTGATACTCCGGGCCATGAGCAATATACACGTAACATGGCCACCGGAGCTTCGACCTGTGATTTAGCGATTATTCTAGTTGACGCACGCCATGGCGTTATGACTCAAACTCGTCGACACAGTTTTATTGCACATTTATTAGGAATAAAACACGTTATTGTGGCTGTTAACAAAATGGATTTAGTCGAGTTCAGTGAAGCTCGCTATCAAGAAATCAAAGAAGATTATCTTGAGTTTTCAAAGCAACTATCAATTCCAGACATCCGATTTGTTCCAATCTCGGCACTGGAAGGCGACAACGTCGTAACCCAAAGTTCGAACATGCCATGGTTTAATGAATCACCATTGATGGAGCTCTTAGAAACCATTGAGATAGCCACTGACAGTGATCAGACGCATTTTCGGCTACCAGTACAGTATGTTAATAGGCCAAACTTAGACTTTAGAGGGTTCGCAGGAACTATTGCCGGCGGGCAAGTGTCAGTGGGTGACAAACTGTCAGTATTGCCAAGTGGTCAGTCCTCTTCGGTAAAAGAAATCGTAACGTTCGATGGGAATTTAGAAACTGCCCACGTCGGCCAAGCCATTACTTTAACCTTGGAAGATGAAATTGATGTGAGTCGAGGCGATACCTTGGTCAAATCTGGCGAATCCGCTCCTGTCATTGCCGATGCATTTACGACAAAGTTAGTTTGGATGGCCGATGAAGATATGATCAGTGGGCGCCAATACTATTTCAAAGTGGGTCATCAGCTCGTCGCCGGTACTATCGCACAGGTAAACGAAGCCATTGATGTCAACACGCTAGAAACAGCGCCTGCGAACACATTACACCTCAACTCCATAGCCAACGTGACCATTCATTTAAGCAAGCCTGTTGTTGTCGACCCGTATCAAAATAATCGACACACAGGTGCATTTATCGTTATTGATCGGTTAACCAACGGAACGGTTGCGGCTGGGATGATTGAGTCGGCTACTGAGATTAGCGACCTAAAAATGATAACTGAAGTCGATAGAGAGCTTCGATATCACCAAAAATCTGTCACCGTCGTCATAGACGACAACGATGCTGCGGAAAAAGCGGTTTCCCTAGAGCAAACTCTGTTCTCTTTGGGCCATGCGGCTGTCATTGTTCGGCCTGAAGACGCCCTAACGGTATGCCCCTATATCGAAGCCGCTGGGTTAATCGCAATTGTCGCGGGCAACATAGACTTACCATTTGGACTACTTTACAGCAAGGCAGTTACAGCAACGATAGTAGATGACCTCACCGAAAAAGGCATTCTCCTACCACTTTAATATTCACAATCTCAGCGAAGTGCCTAGCACAACTTAGGCTTCAACTTAGGCACTCGCTGAACATCTCTTTTAAACAGGAATGGGCAGATCGATGAATTGCACTTCAATGTCGAACCGCTGCTCTAGATGTTCGCCTAAAGCTTTGACGCCTCCGCGTTCGGTGGCATGGTGGCCTGCCGCAAAATAATGAACCCCACTTTCCAAGGCCAAGTGAACCGTTCTTTCTGATATTTCACCGCTCACAAAGGCATCTACACCGGCCTCTATTGCCCTCTCCAATTCATCTTGTGCGGCACCCGTACACCAAGCGACGGTTTCAATTTCGTCATTCTCTTCTCCTATATGAATGACATCGAAATCTAAGGCTTCTGTTAATTTCCGTTGCAAGGTAGCACCCGTTTCTAACCCGTCAACTTTTCCGAAAAGCGATAAAGATTGCCCTAGCGAACCTTGAACTTGCCAACCGAGTTGACTCGCCAACTGAACGTTATTCCCTAACGTCTCATGAGCGTCTAGCGGCAAGTGGTAGGCGTATAAATTAATATCATGCTCAAGCAATGCTGCTATGCGACTCTTTTTGATTCCAGCGATTGCTTGGTTTTCGCCTTTCCAAAAATAGCCGTGATGCACGAGAATTGCTTGGGCATTATGAGCAATGGCTTCATCGATAAGCCGCTGGCTTGCTGTAACGCCAGTGACAATTTTCTCGATGACATTACTGCCTTCTACTTGCAATCCATTTGGGCAATAGTCTTTAAATTTCTCTACCTTCAACAAATCCGCAAGATAGGTGTCTAGGTCACTTCGTGA
The DNA here is from genome assembly GCF_030409715.1 of Reinekea marina. NCBI lineage: Bacteria > Pseudomonadati > Pseudomonadota > Gammaproteobacteria > Oceanospirillales > Saccharospirillaceae > Reinekea > Reinekea marina. The sequence goes on along the minus strand of NZ_JAUFQI010000001.1, from coordinate 1,415,722 downwards.
GATAGCCATGCTACACTCCCAATACATTTATATTTAAATCAGTGTATGCAATTTTTAAAAAATCATAAAGAATGGATTCTAACCTTTATCGTCGGAGGACTGGCAGCCATTCTGCTTATTACCAGTGATATTCGTCAGCCTTCTGAGCCTTTGCAGGGTTATGCATCTAGCTTAAAACAGGTTCGCCCCTTTGTTGTGAGCATTTACACTCAATCACAACTAGCAACCGATAATCATTCTCTACTTAATGATCCTTTATTAAATAAGTACATTACCACACTGCCAAAAAGCAGCTTAGGCTCCGGGATTTTGTTAGGAGAAAATGGTTTAGTGGTAACCAATGCACATGTCATCCGCGATGCAAGCAACATTATTATACAAACCTACGATGGCCAACGTGTCCCTGCTGAGCATTACTGGCTAGATGAAGAATCCGACATTGCGCTCATACAAACTAAACTCTCCATTGATCGGGCATTGCCTATTTCAACCAAGACTCAAACCCAAGTAGGTGACATAGCGTTTACAATTGGAAACCCTTTTGGGTTTGGTCAAAGCGTTTCAATGGGCATTATTTCGGCAACAAGTCGTGAGCAGTCTACATTAACGAGCTTAACAGATTTCATTCAAACCGATGCCGCGATAAACCCTGGAAACAGTGGTGGTGCACTGGTGAATAGTATTGGCGAGATAATTGGAATGAATTCGGCGGTGCTCTCAGCCTCAATAGGCGCACAAGGAATTGGCTTTGCAATCCCAATAAACACAGTCAAAAACAAAGTGGCATCGTTGCAAAATCAACCGCCCATGCAACCCAAAATAGCAGGTTTCATCGGCATAGATGTCATAGAAGATAACCAGCTAAACCAACTGCGTATTATATCGGTTAAAAGCGGCAGCCCTGCTCAGCAAGCCGGATTACAGGTAGATGACCTAATAAATAAGATAGATGGCATTGACTTTCGTTCACGTCAGCAGCTGATAGACTATGTTCGCTCACAACCTGTATCTCAAGAATTGAGCTTTAACGTAAAGCGCCAAGGGCAACAAACACGTACCGGTGTGTCTATTGCCCCAAGCCGTTAGTTGTTTCACGGCGCTATTTTTCTAACACCCATGCTTGAACAGATTCCGCTGGCATTGAAACTATAGCCTCACCATGGGTTACACTCGGGTTTGTATTTGCGTCTAATGCCTTCCAACTTCCCTTTTGATTTGGAAAGTTTAAGTGCATAGGTTGATCCTTTGCTTCACCCCGATTGACTGCCACTAAAACAGTCTGTTCGCCTAATACACGAGCGTAAACAAAACAATCTTGGTCTGCGTACACATCAACAAGTGCCCCGGTTTGCAAGGCGGGATACGTTTTTCTTATGTTTATCCAATGTTGCGTATGGGTAAAAATGTTTTCATCCCATTGGCTTTCATCCCATGGAAAAGTTCGTCGACAATCAGGATCGGCTCCGCCTTCCATGCCAATTTCTGTAGCATAATATAAACACGGCACGCCGATATAACTCATCAATATCGATATAGCCATTTTCATTCGTGCTTTATTGCCATTCAACATAGTCAAAAATCGGGGCGTGTCATGACTATCAAGCTGGTTAAATTGCATTAACTGGTGCGAAAACGATACTCGTGCACGAGCTTGCCTCATCCATTTAGTGGTTTCCAGTGCCGTAATACTCACCGGATCACCAGAGATATCGAGATTCGCTAAAAAGGCACGAATTGGATGAGCGAAACCAAAATAATTCATCGCGCAATCTTCTTGGTCACCTTGAAGCCAATCGGTTGCTTCAAAAAAGTGCTCGCCTAAAAGCATCGCGTGTTCATTTTCATGTTTTACGGTTTCTCTCAAAGTTCTAAGGTGCTTATCGTTATTTCTCGCGCCTTTTCCTTCTCCGAGCATGTGCACTACATCCATACGCCATCCATCAATTGCATATGGAGGTTGCATCCACTTACGAATAACAGAATCTTCGCCCGTGATAAAATCTGTAACGTTTTGCTCACAACCGAAATCGAGGACAGGCAATGAGTGATGGCCTTTCCAGCTCCAAATATAGCCTTCATCACTCCAGACAAACCGTGTTTTATCCACTTCATGGCCATTTTTTGCGGACTCAACCCAAGGGTGCGCCAGGCTGGTGTGGTTAATGACAGCATCTAATACGATGGGCATATCTCTTGATTTCATCGAGCTTATCAACGATTCAAGGGCGTCATTGCCACCGAACTGTTTGTCGACATTGTAGTAATCGGTCGTATCGTACTTATGATTACTTTGTGAACTGAAAACAGGGTTTAAATATAATGCCGTGACGCCTAAGGTATCGTTCAGATAGCTTAACTTTGACTCTATGCCAGGCAAATCACCGCCGAAGAACTCAAAGCCGCCCGTTTCTGAACTCGGAAGATCATCCCATTGCTTAACAACAATATCCTGTTCGCCAAGGTACTTATATTCCCCAGACGTAGGTGTGATTGATGGGTCTCCATTGGCAAAACGATCAGGAAAAATTTGATAAAAAACCTGTGAACAGGACCAAGTCGGTAAGCGTCTATCGTGTGTATAGCGGAACATATGCGCATTGATGGGCATGTGAGGCTCTAAGCCAACCGCGCTCAACCATTGGCTGTCTTTTTCCCAGACCAATTTAAACAAATAGAGCGTTAAATCAATATGCTCACTTTTTACTACCTTGGCTTCGTAATGAACCCAGCCTGCCTTTTCAGATACTCGGTTCATTGGGATTAAGAATTCTTCATTATCGGGCTCAATTCGCACGGAGACTTTTGCTGGCTGATCACCAAAAATGGCTAATTTAAGCCAAAGCTCAGAGCCTAAATCTTCAAAATAACCCGGAATGGCTTCATGAAATGCAATGTTATTCAATCGATACCTCTTAGCCAATAAAGCGCAACATAATAAAATGAATCATGGTTCGTCTATTCAGACACATACCAATATTAGAGTGCTAATTTAGTCAAAGGGTTAAAAGAAGACGAGTTGATTTAGGGCGGGGGTGTAGCAAAAAAATGGGTACTAAATAGTACCCATCGCTTAGGAATTACAGTGCGTTTAGTACTTGAATAAAGGTTTCCATTTCCTTCGGTGTGCCTATACTGATACGCAGATAATCATTTAATCCAGGTTTATCAAAGTATCGAACGAGTACATCATTGCTTCTAAGCCGATTAAAAACATTTTTAGCGCTATCGTGGTTGGGCTTGGCAAAAACAAAATTCGTTTTACTCGGCAACACATCAAACCCTTTGTTTAAAAGCTGCTCTACAGTCCACTCACGTGTATCAATAATACTATCGCAACATGACTTAAAGTATGTTTCATCTTCAAAGGAGGCAACCGCAGCCACTTCCGCTAAACGATCAAGTGGGTATGAATTAAAAGAATTCTTCACACGATCCAGTGCTTCTATTAAATTTGCATTACCCATCGCAAAACCAATTCGAAGCCCAGCAAGAGAGCGCGACTTCGAAAGAGTCTGGATAACCAAAAGATTTTTAAACTCATCAATTAAACTGACAGCACTTTCACCGCCAAAGTCGATATAGGCTTCATCAATAATCACAACCGACTCGGTGTTTTCCGCTAACAATCGGCGAATATCTGACAACGGCAGGCAAATTCCAGTAGGAGCGTTTGGGTTGGGAAAAATAACGCCTCCGTTCGGCTGAGTGAAGGCATCCACATCTACAGAAAAGTCTTTCTTAAGACCTTTAGTATTGGTTTCAATTTCAAACAAGTTCGCATACACAGGGTAAAAGCTATAACTAACTTTAGGGAATTGAATCGCTGATCCTTGTTTAAAAAAGGCCACAAAACTGTGCGCTAATACTTCGTCTGATCCATTACCCACAAATACCTGGTCTTTTTGTATGCCGTGATAACTTGCAATGGTTTGCTTTAGCCGGCTCGAATCAGGGTCTGGGTATAATCGAAGAGCAGCGATCTCATCTTCTGACACAACTTCATTCACCTTAGGTGAAGGCGGATAAGGATTTTCATTGGTGTTTAATTTTATTAAATTTTTAACCTTCGGTTGTTCGCCCGGAACGTACGGTTCTAGGTTCTCAACGAGAGGGCTCCACAGTTTTGCCATAGATTGGTGCTCCTCTTTTAAGGCTTAATAATGCGCATTTCGGCACTACGTGCGTGAGCCGTAAGCTCTTCACCACGCGCCAGCACAGAAACGACTTTGCCCAGTTCACTGGCGGCGAGCGCACTCGCGCCAATAATAGAGCTGCGCTTCTGAAAATCGTACACGCCTAATGGGCTAAAAAATCGAGCCGTACCACTGGTCGGCAATACATGGTTTGGTCCTGCACAATAATCACCCAATGGCTCGGATGTGTGCCGCCCCATAAATATTGCGCCAGCATGACGTATATCTTGAAGCCAAGATTCTGGGTCTTCTATAGACAACTCTAAGTGCTCTGGTGCAATAATATTGATGAGCTCTTTCGCTTCTTCTAATTGATCCACATGAATCAATAAGCCACGATCGTTCAACGATTGCTCAATAGTCTCTTTTCGTTCCATTGTAGGTAATAGCTTTTCTATTGAAGCCAACACCTGATCTAAAAACTGCGCATCTTGAGAAATTAAAATAGATTGTGCATCGTGTGAATGTTCGGCTTGGGAGAATAAATCCATCGCAATCCAATCAGGATGTGTCTGGCCATCGCACACAACTAATATTTCGCTTGGACCCGCGATCATATCAATGCCAACCTTGCCAAAAACCTGCTGCTTAGCAGTGGCAACAAATGCGTTACCAGGGCCGACTATTTTATCAACGGCCGGTACCGTTTCCGTTCCGAAGGCTAACGCCGCAATGGCCTGCGCTCCGCCGATTAAAAATACCTTGTCGATACCAACAACGTAAGCCGCTCCTAAGGTGAAGTCACTGACTTTGCCATCGGGTGCCGGTGTCGCCATAACCACTTCTTGTACACCGGCCACCTTTGCAGGCATCGCATTCATAATAACCGAGGAAGCCAGCGGTGCTACGCCACCCGGTACATAAATGCCAACTTTGTCCATAGCCGTTACTTGCTGGCCTAAAACCACACCGGTTTCATCGGTATAGCGCCAACTCTTCGCTAGTTGTTTTTCGTGGTAGGCTGTAACTCGCTGAGCAGATACACGAAGCGCCGCTTGCTGTTCTTCAGGCAGCCGATTGAACGCAGCTTTAATCGCCTCGGCACCTAGAACTAGTTCATTGCCACTGGATACACTGAAACGATCAAACTTCTCTGAATACTTTAAAAGGGCTTTATCACCATTAAGGCGAATGTCGGCGATGACGTCGGCAACTAACTTTTGCATATTGCCATCAGAAACTGACTCCCATGCCAGCATCTTTTCAAGTTCAGTGGTAAAGTCCGTATCAGATTTAGACAATTTTTTAATAGAGAAAGCCATCAGCTATTTGCTCCATTGTTAGCAACAGCGGCCTCAAGCATATCGACAATGGGTCGAATTTTTTCGTCTTTCATTTTCAACGCTAATCGGCTGGCAATTAAACGGCTACTCACATCGGCAATAAACTCATCCGCTTCCAGCCCGTTCGCCACCAACGTATTGCCGGTATCTACAATATCAACGATGACATCGGCTAGATTCATAATGGGAGCAAGCTCCATTCCGCCGTATAATTTAATTAAATCTACTTGTCGGCCTTGTGCTGCATAATATTGACGCGCGATGTTGATAAACTTGGTCGCCACTTTTAATCGCCCATGCGCCACTTCTGCACCTTTCATTTTGCCTGTCATCAGTTTGCAGCGAGCAATATTGAGATCAAGTAACTCATACATTTCTTGAGCGCCGTGTTCCATCAGAACATCTTTACCCGCAACGCCTAAATCGGCCGCACCATATTCTACATAGGTCGGCACATCGACCGCTCGAATGATAATGAAACGGACATTTGGCTGCGTTGTTTCAAAGATTAATTTGCGAGAGGTATGCACATCTTCTAAAGGCTCAATGCCGGCTGCGGCAAATAATGGCAAGGTCTCTTTTAAAATACGCCCTTTTGAAAGCGCAATGGTAATACTGTCGGCACTTTGTTGCATGAGTTCTCAAATTCTTTTATTTAATTGGCCCTTAGCAAAAAGGCTAAGGGCATCATTGGGCTAGTTGCCAGATATTCGCTTAATGGTGGCACCTAAACCGGCGAGTTTTTCTTCGATACATTCGTAACCACGATCTAAATGGTAAATTCGATCGACCAGCGTTTCACCTTCGGCTACAAGTCCAGCAAGAACTAAAGAAGCTGATGCTCTTAAGTCTGTGGCCATAACGGGCGCTCCGGTTAGCCTTTTTTGGTCCTGACCGGTGATAATAACGGTATTGCCTTTAATTTTTGCTTGAGTTCCCATGCGCTCTAATTCGCAGATGTGCATGAAACGATTTTCAAAAACAGTTTCTTCTACAGTGCCGGTGCCTTGCGCTACAGCATTTAACACAGTGAACTGAGCTTGCATATCGGTAGCAATAGCCGGGTAAGGCGCGGTAGTGATATCAACCGCCTTTACTTGTCGGCCATTCATATCAATAGCGACCCAATCTTCTCCCTGAGTGATTAACGCGCCAGCCTCTTCCAATTTTGAAACCACAGCATCTAAGTGCTCAGGAACCACATCTCTTAACTTAACTTGACCACCAGCAATCGCTCCGGCAATTAAGTAAGTACCCGCTTCAATGCGGTCGGGTAATACACGGTGGTGTGCCGCGTGCAGGGCTTCAACCCCTTCAATAGTGATGGTATCTGTACCAGCGCCGGTAATTTTAGCGCCCATCGCTATCAAGCAATCGGCTAGATCAATAATTTCTGGCTCTTTTGCGGCATTTTCAAGCACAGTCGTGCCATCGGCGAGCGCTGCGGCCATCATGAGGTTTTCTGTTCCACCCACGGTTACGATATCAAAAAAGATACGAGCACCTTTCAAGCGACCATTTGTGCGAGCACGAATATAGCCATCGGTCACTTCAATCTCCGCTCCCATGGCTTCTAAACCGCGTAAGTGCAAATCAACTGGACGGCTACCAATGGCACAACCACCGGGCAAAGAGACGTTGGCTTCACCAAAGTGCGCCAACAACGGGCCCAGCACCAAAATAGAGGCACGCATGGTTTTCACCAATTCGTATGGCGCGGTGTACTCGGTTATGGTACCTGCGGTAACTTCTACACTCATATCTTCGTTTAGAACAACACTGACGCCCATGCAACCCAAAAGACCAATTAGGGTGGTAATGTCATTTAAATGCGGTAAGTTACTTAAACTAACCGTCTCTTTGGTTAAAAGCGTTGCAGCCAAAATAGGCAATGCTGCATTTTTAGCACCTGAAATGCGAACTTCGCCATTTAATGTAGCGCCGCCGGTGATTAATAGTTTATCCAAGACAGTGTCCTTATTCGGCTTCGCTAGGCGTTTTGAGGTCCATCGATACAGCGTGAATTTCGCCGCTTGAAATTTGATCATTTAACAAGGCATACACCATTTGCTGACGCGGAACGGCTCTTTTGCCTTCAAACAAAGCAGAAACGATAGAGACCAAAAACTTAGCACCCTCTCCTTCTACGTGAATTTCACTGTCGGTAAAGGTATCAACAAGTAAGGCTTTAACTTGATCTGCTGTCATTTTATCTCTCTAAAATAGGGTTGTGTTAAAAAACGCGGCAATTATACGCAATGCGATTAAAAATCTAAATCAAAAGCTAAGTAATCTGCTACTTTGCCCTTAAAAATGCGCCATATTTCTCATATCTATGTGGGTTAGCCCCAGCATTACAACTTAAAACAGGTTAATTATCGAAACTTAGTTGAGCTGTAAGCCTCTTCCGTAATTCTTTCCCATTCAGCAATCGTGGCGTCTAGGTCACCTTCTGTTTCTTTATAAATTTGCTGAAACTGCGTTCGAAAAGTAACACCTAAATTTATTCCATTGAAAATCGCATTTTGCATCTTCCAGTCTTCTTCCTCTTTACTGTAATAGACACTCTGAACTAAAGAGTACTTTGGTCCTTCAGGAGAAATAACATCCATATAAACGCGGGTGTTTTTATAAGTATCCTTTTTATCGTCTTGGCTGGGTAACACTTCGACCTCATAAGCGCCAAACGTGTATATGCCCCCTGCGTAGGTATTTATCATTGAACGCTTAAATACATCTAAAAAACGAATCTTTTGCTCTCGTGTCGCATTATCAAAAGCATCTCCCATCACTCTACGAGCGATGATTGTATAGCCAATAACGGGCTCCAGGACCTCAGAAACCTCATCTAAATAGGCCAGCCTTTTCTCTTCACTTTGATCGCCTTCGTACTTGCGAACCACTGATAAAATAGCCTTAACCCCGGCCTCAACGCTTTCTTGAGCGCTACGAGAGGGCGTAAAGGCGGTTGCTTGGCTTATCAACAACATCATTAAAACGAGCGCACTCAATATTGGTTTTATTATCATTTCTCTCTCCCTACCATTAACAATCATAACTAGCCCTAAGCCTACTAGATTAAACCTTAACCTAGGTTGAAAACAGTGACTTTTACCCGACTTTTCTTAAAGACCATTGCAATATACTGATAAAATCCGTTAAATGCGCCCTCGATTACCTAAAGGATCCCAAAGCGACATGCTTCTATTTTCTCTATCCATCGTCATCGGCCTTGCCTTTTTGGTGTGGAGCGCCGATCGCTTCGTGGCTGGTAGTGCAGCCATCGCTAACAATTTCGGTGTACCACATATTATTATTGGCGTAACCATTGTCTCCTTAGGTACCTCTGCACCGGAAATTATTGTCGCAATATTCGCAGCCTTAGAAGGAAAACCCGAAATGGCTATGGGAAATGCTCTCGGCTCTAATATTGCCAATATCGGTTTAGTACTCGGTATTACTGCCCTAGTTGCACCTATTCCTATCAGCAAACGCTTAATTATGAATGAAAATTTAGTGTTAGCCGTGATTACGGCCGCTGTGGGTGTCATTTTATATAATTTATATTTAGGTCGCTTAGAGTCATTATTTCTGATTGCCGCAATGGTGGCATTTTTAGTTTGGATTTACCTACAAAACAAAGATCAATCAGATGACTCTGACTTTGATGATGAAATCCCAAATGATATGAGTAATTTAGCCGCCTTCTTATGGTTTGCTATTGGGTTAGCTGTGTTGCTAGCCAGTGCGCGCTTGTTAGTGTGGGGCGCTACCGGCATTGCTAAAGAGTTCAATATCAGCGATGCCATCATAGGTGCAACCATTATTGCCGTGGGTACGAGCCTACCTGAACTGGCGGCTTCTGTTTCTTCTGCTTTGAAAAAGCACCATGATATTGCAATTGGCAACGTTGTTGGCTCGAATATTTTCAACCTACTGACGGTATTGCCGGTGCCTGGTTTAATTGCAGCAGGTGCTTTTTCCAGCCAGTTGTTTCAAAGAGACTACTTGGTAATGGCGATTCTCACTTTGGCATTATTTATAATGTTGATCATTCGAGGTTTACAAGGAGCGAAGATGGGTCGTTATTTAGGGGCGCTATTTGTGCTAATGTACGTCACTTATGGTTACATAGCGTTTCAGGCGATTTAATTAATGAGCAATTCTCAAAACATCAACAATGCTAAACGCACCTTTGATATTGAAATCAAAGCACTGCAAGCCTTATCGAATACATTAGATGACCAATTTGACCGCGCCTGCGAGCTTGTTCTTAATTGCACAGGCCGCGTTGTAGTAACAGGTATGGGTAAATCTGGCCATATAGGCAATAAAATTGCGGCATCTTTGGCCAGTACCGGCACACCTGCTTTTTTTGTGCATCCTGGAGAAGCCAGTCATGGCGATATGGGGATGATCACCAAAGATGACGTCGTTATTGCTTTGTCTAACTCAGGAGAGGTGACTGAAGTTGTCTCCCTATTACCACTCATTAAGCGCCTAGGCGCTAAGTTAATTGGTATGTCAGGCAATAACAGCAGCAGCTTAGCCTTAGCCTCCGATGCCCACCTATATTGTGGCGTGGAACAAGAAGCTTGCCCATTAAATTTAGCCCCTACGGCCTCTACCACAGCGGCGCTAGTCATGGGTGATGCACTAACCGTTGCATTGCTTGAGGCTCGAGGCTTTACCGCCGAAGAATTCGCCTTTTCACACCCTGGTGGCAGTTTAGGACGAAAGTTATTACTCAAAGTGGGCGATATAATGCATACAGGTGAATCCATTCCTGTAGTGTCGCCATCGACGATGGCCAGCGAATCATTGGTAGAGATGACTCGAAAAAGCCTAGGATTAGTCACTATCCAAGAAAACAATCAGCTCATTGGATTGTTTACCGACGGCGACTTGCGTAGAGCCATTGATAACGAAACAGACTTCAAAAATACGACAATAGAAACCATCATGCATAAATCACCGGTGACAATTTCAGCGGATGTTTTGGCCGCTCAAGCGCTGTATCAGATGGAAACTTTGAAGATTACATCCCTAATTGTGGTTGAAGAATCTGCAGTCGTAGGTGTAGTACATATGCACGATATTTTGAGAGCGGGCGTGGCTTAATGGTCCAATCGCGTCCTATTATCCCGATATTAATCGCGATAGCGGCCGCGAGTTTGCTTTATCTGTTACAAGAAGATGATATTCAACCCTCTGAGGAGCAATCCATTGTGTTGCCCGAGGGTTCACCCGATATCTATATGACGGGCGTAGACATCACACGATACGACGAGCAAGGTCAGGCAACGTTGCACGCCAAAGGTGAGTCACTGACGGTATTTAATGACCCAAAGCGCACAGTATTCGCACAGCCCATTATTCATTTAATTGACCAAGAGCAACGCACATGGCGTATCACGTCTAGCATCGCGTTCATTGATGAAAACGACAACATAGATTTCCAAGAGAATGTAGTGGCTACACAACTCATAAGCTCCCCGCCCTTGATACTTAGAACCGAACAACTCTTGGTAGATCCCGCTAAAAATGCATTAAAAAGCGATCTGGCCGTGCAAGTTACTCAAGGTCAGCAACGCATTAAAGCCATAGGAATGACGGCAGAATTAGATACAATGGGTACAAATATTCACTTTTTATCTGAGGTCTCATTCGTTTATGAACCATAAAATACGAAACATTTGGCGAGTTTGCAGCTTAAGTTGCTTAGCCGCGACCGCACTCGCACTACCAGCAGACCGTGAACTGCCGATCACCGGACAATCAGATAAAAAAACCTTTGAAACCGCGACAGGGCTAGTGACCTTAACGGGCAATGTCTTTATTCGCCAAGGCCATTTAGAAATCTACGCACAACAAACCAGCTTAGAGACGAACCAAGAAACAAAGCAGCTCCAGCAACTCATAGCAACGGGGAGCCCAGCGCGATTTATCGACTTACCCAACGAAGATGGAAATTCCGTTGAGGTCTCAGGCAATTCAATTGAGTTTTACCCAGCCAAAAACCTCATCATCACTATTGGAAACGCTCAGATTAGCCAAAACGGAAACACCGTTAATGGTGAGCGTATCGAATACAACACTGTAACCGGCCTAATGAACATTCAGTCGCAACGCGCGCTCACGGGCAACCCTGAAGATGAGCAAGCTGAACTCGTCATTATTCCTGGAGCAATTGACTGATGGCCATTCTAAGCGCTCAGCACTTAGCGAAAAGCTACAAAAAGCGCCCGGTGGTTATCGATGTCAGCATCGATGTCGAAGAATCCCAAATTGTTGGGTTACTCGGTCCAAATGGCGCGGGTAAAACCACCTGTTTTTACATGATGGTTGGCTTAGTTGCCGCCGATAAAGGAAAAGTAACCATCAATGGTGAGGAAGTTACGCACCTACCCATGCACGCACGTGCCGCGAAAGGACTGGGGTATTTGCCCCAAGAAGCATCGATTTTCCGTAAACTGAGCGTACAGGATAATATTTTAGCTATATTACAAATGCGCAAAGACCTAAATAAGGCTCAACAAAAAGAACGCTTAGAAGGGTTATTAGAGGAATTTAGCGTTACGCATATTCGAGACAGTCTGGGAATGGCGCTTTCAGGCGGAGAACGACGCCGAGTTGAGATAGCACGAGCACTAGCAATGGAGCCTAAGGTTATATTGCTCGATGAGCCCTTCGCCGGTGTTGATCCCATTTCTGTTGGGGACATCAAAGAAATTATTTACCATTTACAAAAACGAGGCATTGCTGTGCTCATCACCGATCACAATGTTCGTGAAACGCTCGACATCTGCGAAAAAGCCTACATTGTCGGCAATGGCCACATTATTGCCGAAGGCAGTGCCGAAGATGTATTAAGTAATCAGACCGTGCGCGATATTTACCTCGGAGAACAATTTCGCCTTTAAAACGAGTAAACTATTTTTACGTTATAACGGGCTAATCTAATTAAATCGGTTATGATGAGCTATAGGTATTCAGTTATTATTGTTAAATCACGTGTAAGTGAGTAGTAAAAAAGTATGAAGACATCTCTACAACTTAAAATGAGTCAGTCTCTGACGATGACGCCGCAGTTGCAGCAGGCGATTAAGTTATTACAACTATCCACTCTCGATTTACAGCAAGAAATTCAAGAAGCTTTAGACTCTAATCCAATGTTAGAAGTCAATGAAGACATGGCATCTGCCGATGCTGATCATTCGGCAAAAAATACAGCCAAAGAAGACATCGTTGAAACACCCGATACCGCCAACGAGCCGACTAAAGAAATTGAAATAGCCGAAAATATTCCCGATGATCTGGGCGTCGATAGCTCTTGGGATGACATCTATACTCACACGCCTACCAGCCACGGCACAGCAAGTGCAGACGACGATTACAACTTAGAAAATGTACATGGCACTACAGATTCATTGCTCAGCCATTTACAATGGCAACTCAATCTTACGCCGATGTCGGACAAAGACCGAATAATCGCCGAAGCGATCTTAGAAAGCACTGACGATGATGGCTATTTATCGAGCCAAGTTAACGATATTTTTGAAGGCTTGGTTGAAGACCTTTCTGTTGAAGATAATCCGCTTGAACTCGATGAAGTCGAAGCGGTACTGCACCGTTTACAACAGTTTGACCCTCCTGGCGTCTGTGCCACAGATTTATCCGATTGTTTATCCATTCAGTTAAAACAACTTCCCAGCGATACCGATCATAGAGATATTGCCATCAAGTTAGTGGAAGACCATATTGCCCTACTCGGCACAAAAGATTTCACGGGCATTATGCGCAAGCTTAAAATCAAAGAGGATGAATTACGTGCGGCTATATTGCTCATTCAGACTCTTAACCCTAAGCCAGGAAGCACGGTAGATACCGGAAACTCGGAATACGTTGTTCCTGATGTCATTGTAAGCAAAGACATCAAAAACAATCGATGGCGCGTTGAATTAAACCCCGATATTGCACCCAAACTTCGAGTAAATTCCTCATATGCCTCTATGGTTAAGCGTGCCGATAACTCTTCCGATAACAATTACCTAAAAGATCACTTGGCCGAGGCGCGCTGGTTTATTAAAAGTTTGCAAAGCCGGAATGAAACGCTGCTCAAAGTCGCCACTACGATTGTCGAGTTTCAACGCGGGTTTTTCGACTATGGTGATGAAGCCATGAAACCCTTAGTGTTGCACGATATAGCCCAAGCAGTAGACATGCACGAATCCACTATTTCGCGAGTTACCACTCAAAAGTACATGCATACGCCCCGTGGTATCTATGAATTGAAGTATTTCTTTAGCAGCCACGTCAGTACAGACTCAGGTGGTGAATGCTCAAGTACCGCAATTCGCGCATTGATAAAAAAGCTCATTGCGGCTGAAAACACACGGAAACCGCTCAGCGACTCTAAAATCGCAACCCTTTTAGGCGAGCAAGGAATCAAAGTAGCGCGACGAACCATTGCTAAATATAGAGAAGCACTCAACATTCCTCCGTCAAATGAACGTAAGAGTTTGACTTAACGCATAAATATTTCAAATTCGACTTGAAGTTTTGACCGACAAGAGCAATATTTAATAGTAAGAAGAATAAATTAGCTTGATGAACAACAACTTCGTTGTTCAACCCCGATCTACTCAAGGGAGTGGATCTTTTATAACTGCAAGAGGAGCAGCCCATGCAAGTCAATATCAGCGGTCACCATGTTGAAGTCACAGAAGCCCTCCACGAATTTGTAAATGCACGTTTAGAAAAGCTACAGCGACACTATGATCAAATAGGAAATGTTCAAGTGACGCTCACCGTCGAAAAGCTAAGACAAAAAGCGGAGGCTTCGATTAACATTAAAGGCGCGCAACTGCACGCTGAAGCCGTCGATGAAGATTTATACACTTCTATTGATCAAATGACAGACAAACTCGATCGCCAACTTTTAAAACATAAAGAAAAAGCGGTCGCACGCGCACACGGAAACTAAAGTCACTTATGACATCATTACAACAAGTACTGAGCGTTGAACGAACCTTTATTGGCCACTTCGGCGCAAGTAAAAAGAAAGTACTTCAAACGCTTGCTGAGCGACTATCTCCGTCGCTCAGCGGACTCTCAGAACACGCCCTATTTGATGCACTGGTTGCACGCGAACGATTAGGAAGCACTGGCATTGGTTTAGGTGTCGCTGTTCCCCATTGTCGCTTAGATGGTATTCATTCACCCATCGCTGCATTAGTTAAACTCGATAAAGCGGTCGATTTTGAAGCCATTGATCACAAACCCGTCGATATTATTTTTGTTTTAATCGTTCCACCTGAAGCCACCGATGAGCATTTACAGTTATTAGCAAATGTCGTCGAAAGAGTTAATAATTCTGCTACACTAGATAACATACGCGACTGCGACACGGTTGAAGCATTATTCAATACGTTTGTTAGCTAAATCTAAAATAATTTTTAATGAGGCAACCCATGACGGCACAACCGTTTCGGCTGGTGATTATCAGCGGACGCTCAGGGTCTGGTAAATCTACGGTTTTAAATACATTAGAAGATGCTGGCTTTACTTGCATCGATAATTTACCGCCCCCTATGCTACCTGAGCTTGTCGGTTGGATGTCGGCTTCATCGGGAAACCGCCAAGTTGCTGTGTGTGTCGATGTTCGAGTGTCTTCAGAAGGCATTACCGACTTACCTGAAATATTACGCAATTTGCCGAATGCGATAAAAGCCGAAGTTTTATTTTTAGATGCCGATGAATCTATTTTGCTTCAACGCTTTTCAGCGACACGACGAAAACACCCACTCACAAACGAAGACCGCTCACTAGCCGAAGCCATTGAACGCGAGGCAGAATTGCTCGCCCCAATTTCGAATCGTGCCGATCTGAAGATAGACACTAGCTTGCTATCATTACAAGAGTTTCGTGAGCAAATAAAAGAAAAACTCATCGAAAAACCCAAAGGTCTTTCATTGCAGTTCTTAAGCTTTGGATTTAAACATGGCATTCCAAAAGATGCCGACTTAGTATTTGATGTGCGTTGTTTACCAAACCCTTTCTGGGAGAAAAGCTTGCGGCAATTTACGGGTAGAGACAAACCTATCCAAGAGTTTTTGCAAAAAGAAACCAGCGTTAATGAAATGTTTGACGACATCGTCCGCTTTGTTGCTCGCTGGTTACCCGAGTATGAAAATAATCAACGCAGTTACTTAACCGTTGCCATCGGCTGTACCGGCGGGCAACATCGAAGTGTGTACTTAGTAGAGCAACTCACTGCAACGTTTAAAGCTGAGCACCCTTCTACACAAATACGTCACCGTGATTTAGGAAACGACCACTAGTGATCAATGAAAAAATAACCATCATTAATAAATTAGGGTTACATGCACGTGCAGCCGCAAAATTAGTTGCCACTGCATCGGCCTATGGCAGTACCGTAAAAATACAGAAAGACGCCAGAGATGCGGACGCAAAAAGCATCATGGCCGTTATGATGTTAGCGGCCGCCAAAGGAACTGAAGTTTCTTTTCAAATTGAAGGCAGTGATGAACAAGCGGCTTGGGAGGCCATTAAAACGCTCATCAACAACCGGTTTGATGAAGGCGAATAACCCCATTAACTCAAGGATGTTGAATGGCTAACCTTCAAGAACAAAATCACTTAGACACACTACAAGAACGCATCATACTTGCACTTGAGTCGAGTAATATCAGTGATGCGGCAAACATCATTCAACAAGATCTGTCTCCGCCCGAAGCGGCGCATATATTAGAATCTTGCCCGCAAAAGGTACGCCATTTACTGTGGGGCTTAGTTAACGAAGAAGACCAAGGTGAAGTACTGACGCACCTCAATGAGGATATTCAGCAACAGTTTTTAGAAGAAATGTCGGCTGAAGAAATCGTTGAAACCACTCAAGAGATCGATAATGACGATCTCGCCGATATTTTACAGCAAATGCCCACCGAAGCCTCGCACAGAGTACTGCAGCTCATGCCTAGCGAGGAACGTTCGCAAGTAGAAGGCTTATTGGCGTTCCCAGAAGATACTGCGGGCGGATTAATGACCAATCGAATGGTCAATATTCGTGGAGACGTCACCATTGAAGCGGTACTTCGATATTTGCGTAAAAAAAAGCTCCCTAAATCACTCGATGTATTGTGGGTGGTCGACAGAACTCAGCATTATCAAGGCTCTCTAGCCCTCACTGAGTTACTGCAAAGCCCACCGGAGGCCATTATTTCTGAAATAATGGATACCTCTATTAAAGCCATTGAGTGTACCTTACATGAAGATAAGGTTGCCCAGATCTTTGAACGAGACGATTTAGTATCGGCTCCTGTTGTCGATGCTGACAATATACTTATTGGACGCATTACTATTGATGATGTTGTCGATGTAATTCGAGATTCAGCTGACCACAACATGATGAGACTTGCCGGGTTAGATGAAGAATCTGATACCTTCGCTCCTATTTTAAAAAGCAGCCAACAACGTGCCGTCTGGCTAGGCATTAATATGGCCACGGCATTTGTAGCCGCTGCGGTGATGAGCCGTTTCGAAGCCTCCATTGCGCAAATCGTTGCCCTGGCCGTGCTAAGCCCTGTTGTCGCCAGTATGGGGGGTATTGCAGGCAGCCAAACGCTTACTTTAATGATAAGAGGAATGGCAACGGGGCACATTTCACGGGCAAACTTATCTTGGATTGTCTTACGAGAAATGGGCGTTGCCGTAATTAACGGCGCTTTATGGGCGAGTGTTATCGCGGGTATTACGGTCGCTTGGTATGGCCAATGGTCGTTAGCGCTGGTCATAGCGGCGGCTATTTTGGTTAATATCTGTATTGCAGTATTGTCTGGCACCTTACTGCCATTTATTCTAAAATCCGCCCGCATTGACCCGGCCTTGTCCGGAAGTGTTATTCTTACCACCCTAACCGATGTATTCGGCTTTTTAACCTTTTTAGGGTTAGCCACGGTTTATTTACTCTAAAGAAAAGGTTTAGACATGAGCGATTTTAACGACAACCATTACGAAGACGATGAAGATTGGGTGTCTAAATCCCAGGTAAAGCGAGAAATGATCGCTTTGCAAGAGCTTGGCGAGCAGCTGATTAACTTAAAAGCCTCTGAACTAGCAAAATTCCCGATTTCATCGACCATGCAAGACGCGATTGACGAAAGTCGACGCGTTAAAGGTCATGAAGCCATGCGCCGCCATATGCAGTATGTAGGTAAGGTTATGCGCAATGAAGATGTCGAAGGCATTCAGCGTGAGCTAGATAAACTCGACACGTCATCAGAACTGTTTCTACGCCTGCAAAACCAGGCCGAGCGCTGGCGTGAGCGGCTTATTAAAACCAAAGAGGCTGAAGCTCAGTGGATAAAAGAAAATGATGGCATAGACATACAAGCCTTCCGCTCTTTAGTCCGTGCCGCCCGTAAAGAACAACCCGAAGACCCAAAAGCCCCGATCGTGGCCGGTAAAAGCAGCAAGAAACTTTTGCAGATTATTCGTAAAAAACTTTTCGCATAGGTGATCCAGTGCTAAAAATTGTATGTATAAGTAACAATATTAAGCAGCACTGGGTACCAAAATGGGAGCACTCCTTCAATTTAACTTGCGAAATGAGATGCCGGGTAACAAGCCGATGAATCAAGAAGATGAACGGCAGCATTACGCGCAGTTGTTAGAAAAGGTAGCGGAGAGCCAAGATCGAGCAGCGTTCGAAGCTATTTTCAGCCACTTTGGTCCTCTGATTAAATCATTCGCGGTATCGTCAAACCTGCATTTTCAAGGTGATCATTTACCCGATGAACTTGTGCAAGAAGTAATGATGACCATATGGCGGAAAGCGGCCTTATACGATGCCAAAAAAGCAGCGCCATCTACATGGATTTTCACCATTGCTCGTAACCAACGTATTAACATTCTGCGAAAGCTCAATAAGTATAGAAATGATTTAGATGCCGACGATGTTTGGGATCTAGAAGCCGATGACGACCTCTTCAGTGATGTTCGAGAAGCCCGTATTCAAAAGCAAGTGCAAGAGCACATGAGCAGCTTATCGGTAGATCAAAAGCAAATTATTTCTAAAGTTTTCTTAGAAGACAAGAGCCACCAGCAGGTATCCGATGAACTCGGCTTACCCTTAGGCACTGTAAAAAGCCGAGTTAGATTAGCAATGCAAAAACTTAAACTTAATTTGGGGGCAACTGAATTATGACGCAATGGCACCCATCTCAAGATCAACTCATCGAGTTTGCCTCAGGCAGTATTTCGAGCGCCATGAGTATTGCTGTCGCGACGCACCTTCACTACTGCAAGGCGTGTCAAGCACAGGTAAAAACAGCAGAGGCTGCAGCCAGCGCGCTATTTGAAACGCAAGCACCAGAGCAAGCTGTGGGCTTAGATTTTGATTCGTTGATGGCTAAAATTGACAACAGCGAACCTCCACAAATAGTAAAGCCGGCTAAAGTTAAAGCTCGTCGCTTCCCTGCTGTCGTTGAAAAACTCATCGATGGTGAAGTGAATGCGCTCAATTGGTCTTCACCGATGAAAAACTTACATACCACGTCATTAATGAAAGACGAAAATGGGTTAATTGTCGGGTTGCACCACATGCAGGCTGGAGGCCGTGTTCCTGCCCATACACACAGAGGCAACGAGATCAGCGTGGTCATTGAAGGCGGTTTCTCTGATGAATTGGGTACCTACGATGCGGGCGACTTTATTCATTTAGACGGAAAGCACAATCACTCTCCTCTGGCGCACGCCGATGGCGACTGCTGGTTACTCACCATTGTAGAAGCGCCAGTTAAGTTAACAGGCCCCTTTGGTTGGATAATCAATCCATTCTTAAAGCCATAACAATATAAAAGGCAGCAACTTGTGAGGATATCTTGCATTTTGCTGCCAACCTTTTAGACTCTCCCGCCCTTTTTTTTACGCTCTGGTGAATTATGTCTATTTGTGGCCTCGACTTTGGCACCTCTAACTCAACGGTTGGCGTCGTGCATCAGCAGCAACCTTTAATGGTTCCTTTGGAGCTAAATTCCCAATCAGGTGAATTTGAAACAACGCTTCCCAGCGCACTGTTTTTTGATTTTGAAACCGATGATATTCACTTTGGCCGTGAAGCAATAGAGCTTTACAGTCGAGGCGAGTTTGGCCGTTTAATGCGTTCCATGAAAAGTATCTTAGGTTCAAAAAACATGGATGAAGGCACGCAAATAAAACATAAGCGTTACGCCTTTAATGACATTATTGGCTTTTTTATGGCGAGTTTAAAACAACGTGCCGAAGCCTTTAATCAACAGTCTTTAGAATCGGTCGTATTGGGCCGCCCTGTTCACTTTAACGACCACCACCCAGAATTAGACTTGGCTGCACAAAATAGAATGGCCGATATAGCCCATTCGGTAGGCTTTAAACAGGTGTCGTTCCAATATGAGCCTATTGCCGCGGCTTATGATTATGAACAACAGGTAGATAAAGAAGAACTCGCGCTCATTATTGATATTGGCGGGGGTACATCCGATTTCACACTTATAAAGCTGTCTAAACAAAATCGTTTAAAAGCACAGCGAGACGATGACTTATTGGCAAATCACGGTATACACATTGGTGGTACCGATTTTGATCGTCATTTGAGCATGGCTACGGTGATGCCACACTTCGGATTAAACAGTTATTACATAGACAAACCTACTTTAAAGATGCCACGCCACTATTATGTAGACTTAGCGACATGGCACCGCATTCACTTACTTTATGATGCCAACGTTCTGCGAGATATTGCCGAACTCGCGCGCGAGAGCCAAGATAAGCAGGCCATGCTTCGTTTGGCTCAACTGCTAAAAAACAAGCAAGGCCATAAACTGGCCGCCAGTGTTGAACAAGCCAAAATTGACTTGTCACATCAAGAAACTACCAGCATAGATTTAAGTTATTTAGTCAACTTAGAAGTACATGATAACAGCGAAGAGTTACTTCTAAACAAGGCCAGCCAACTCGATTTAGCCAACGCCATCGAAGCCGATGTTAACAAAGTATTCGCCGCCATTGACGACACCTTAACTCAGGCTGGGTTACAGGGATCACAAATTGACACCCTGTTTACCACCGGCGGTTCAACCGCGCTGCCTTCTGTTAAAAAACTGATTTCAAAAAAATTCAGTCAGGCAAAATGGATCAGTGGCGACTTATTTAACAGCGTGGGCAAAGGATTATTGTTAGATGCACAGCGCCGATACTTGTAGTTTCAGCGCCCCAAAAGTTACAAAATTTTTAAGCAAGAATTGGTTTTTCAATACTGTGCTCTGTCGGCTGCGGTGTGATGGTTAAAACTTTAACGCCTTCGGGCGATTCAAATCGGTGCCAAATGCCTTGTGGAACCACTATCATCTCACCGGCCGCTAGCGTATTACGATGTTCAGTGTCATTTTCTAGCAAAATGATTGTTGTTGTGCCGGCAATCACTTGAACAAACTCATCACCCATAGGGTGCTGTTCCCATTCACTAAAGCCGTCATAGTGAGTAATAAAAACACCACCGTCTCGATAGTCAGACAACACAGAATAAGCACTTTTAAAGGCTTCATTGGATGTGTGGGGTGTCCTTCCCTGCAGCTTAGTAACCCCTTTAAACGCTTCGTTAATATTTATTTTTGTTGATTTTGGCACGGTTTATTCCTTTAACGGTCATCAAAAACTAAGGGCTGCGATTTAATCCGATTTGGTCGAGACCTTATCGAGCACTTCAAACAGAGAGTAATAGGTTAACCCACTGTGTTTACTCAAACCAATTTCACAGGTTCGGCTGGTTGATATGCCAAAGGCGCAAGAAGTTGTTTGCACACCTAAGGTTTTTAAGGCGGCTGCATTTAACTCCGGCAACTGAAAGCCTTTATCACCGGCAAATCCACAACAGGCAATGTCGGTGGGCTGCACCCAATTTGGCGTCACCGCATCTAATACTCGCTTAAAACTTTGTTCTAAGCCTTGTTTTTGCGCACTGCAGGTTAGGTGCACAGCCACGGGTTGACGCTCTGGTGAAATAGTTAATCGGTTTAATAAAAATCGATCAATAAAAGCGCTGCTGTCGTAAAGTTGGATACCGCGTTTTAAAGCTGATTCTTTTAGTTGCAATGAACAAGGGCTAGTATCGGATAGCACTGGGTAGCGACCACCGCTGCTCACTTCCCACAAGGCATCTAGTACTTCCTCCATCATTTGAGTGCCTTGCTGAGCATGACCTTTCGAGAAGAATGGTTGCCCACAACACAAACCGCGTGTGGGTTGCGGATAAACAATATTAAGCCCCGCCTTCTTAAGCACGCTTTGCGCGGCACTGGGTATGTCGCTGCGATCATCATTGACACTGCCCGCCATCGATTGTGCCACGCACGATGACCAATACACCACTGTGTTTAAATCGGTCGGTTCCGCACTGACGTTTCTTGCGTAAATGGGTTTAGCAGCTTTAGGTGTAGTGGCTAACCAAAGGGGTGTTCGCCCCCCCGTCCATCGGCGTACCGCCATTGTGGCATTTTCTAATCGCTGGGCACCCAATATACGCTGCAATATGCTCTGAATTTTAAGTGCGCCGCGCGTAAAGCTGGCGACGGTTGCAAAGTGTCGAGATAAACTTTTAGCTAACGCTCTACTGCGATGATTTTGTTGGGCTCTTAATTTTAGAACCAACTCGCCAGTATTGATATCAACCGGACACTGGCTGGCGCACAACCCCGTCGCGGCACAACTGTCTATTGCCTGAAACTCAAACGATTTTCGCCATTGCGCGTTTACTGGCTCGCCCGCCGATTGCAGCCGAGTGAGTTCTCTAAAGGTGGTGATGCGTTGTCTTGGTGTCAATGTAAAATCTTTACTTGGACAAATAGGTTCACAGAAACCACATTCAATACATCGATCCACTATGGCATCGGCTGCTGGCATGGCTTTTAAATTTTCTATATGAACCTGATCATTCTCATTTATAACCACCCCTGGGTTTAGCAACTGATGCGGATCTAAAATGGCTTTAATTTGCTTCATTAAATCGTAAGCTTCGTTGCCCCATTCTAATGCAACAAAGGGTGCCATGTTTCGGCCGGTGCCATGTTCGGCTTTTAATGAACCCCCGAATTCTATAGCCACCATGTTCGAGACTTCTTTCATAAAATGATCGTAACGTTCTATTTCTTGTTCATTTTCGAATGATTGAGTAAATACAAAATGTAAATTGCCTTCTAAAGCGTGCCCAAAAATAATGGCTTCATGGTAATTGTACTTATCAAACAGAGCCTGAAGCCGACCAACACCTTCGGCTAAATAATTTAATGGAAATGCCACGTCTTCAATAATCACCGTAGTACCCACTTCTCTCACAGCGCCTACGGCTGGGAAGGTGCCTTTGCGAATTTTCCAGTACTGCTCTATTTCGTGAGTACTTTGAGTAAAACCTGTCGATTGCGCACTCGGTATTGACTCTAACAAGGCATTAACCGATTGGATATTTTCATCAAGGTGCTGGGTTGATTCCCCGCGTACATCAATAAGTAACATACCGCCTGCATCCGGTAATTGAAGGCTAAAAGCGGGTAAGCCTTGCATGTGCTTAACCGAATTAACGGCACGTTTGTCCAGCAGCTCAACGGCATCTACATTGAGTTCTTTTAAACGCTCCACCGTTTGAGCACACAAACTTAAATCGTTAAAACCTATCATAGCCGATGCGCGAAATGGATAGTCAGGTACGGTTTTAAACGCCACTTCCGATATAAAACCCAATGTTCCTTCGGAGCCCACCATCAAATGCGCCAATATCTGTACGGGGTCTTCAAAATCTAGAACGGCGTTTAGGCCGTACCCTGTTGTATTTTTAAGGCGATATTTATGTCTTACTTTTTCAACAAGTCTAGGTTGTGCTAATAACTGCGTTCTAATGTTAGTTAATTGCTCTAATAAAGCAGAATGACTTTGCCTAAAGGCTTCAACTGAGCTTGGTTCGCGCGTATCAACCAACGTCCCATCAAATAAAATAATCCGTATACCATGCAACGTATGGTATGAATTATGTGCCGTGCCACAGCACATGCCACTGGCATTATTAGCCACAATGCCACCAATTTTACAGGCGTTAATAGAGGCTGGATCTGGGCCAATTTTACGATCATAAGGCTTTAATGCTCGGTTAGCTTGCGCGCCAATGACACCAGGCTGCAAGTGAATAACATCGCCTAAGGGTTCTACTCGATGTGAACGCCAAGCATCGGAAAGCATCACCAGTACAGAGTCGGTGACGGCTTGACCAGATAAGGAAGTACCGGCCGCTCTAAACGTTACAGAAACTTGGTGCTTATGACCCAGTTTTAGAATTTGCTTAACATCAGTTTCATTTCGGGCGTATACGACGACTTTAGGCACTAAACGATAAAAGCTGGCATCGGTTCCAAGCGCAAACAACCGCATTGGATCACTGACAACACAGTCAGATGGGAGGTGCTTTTTGATATCGGTTAAAAACAGTGAAATAGACATGTAACGCTCTTTATCTTTAATGAGTTTTCAGTGTAACGGCTTCTGTTAACAACTCAGCTTACCGACCACTTCATACTTTAGTGTTATTTTTTGCGATAGCCGCTTGCAGTCTCGCTTTACAGCACGTTTACTTGAGCACTTACCCAAACTGGCCTGACCAATTATGACTAAAACTCAGTATGTACTTGATTACATTCTTCTGCAAATTGACATTGGTCATTGGCCTGCTGACACCGCTCTACCTTCAGAGCGACAGTTGAGTGAGCAACTCGAGGTAAGTCGAGCAACGGTGCGAGAGGCCCTTTCAACGCTTAAATCACAGAACATCATAAACAGTAAACAAGGCAGTGGTCATTGTGTCAATCAACAACAGGAGCCCGTAAGAGTGCCTATGATGTTTGACGTAGAATCGGACATCGCCCATCAAGATTTACGTGAATACAGATACGCTATCGAGGCACAAAGCGCGTTTTTAGCCGCCAATCGAGCCACCAAAGAACAGCTTAGAACGTTAGAAAAGGCGCATCAGCGCTTACGAATGGCTCATCAACGTAAAGATTTAACCGCTGAAGGCTTAGCTGATGCCCGTTTCCACCTAGCAATCGCAGAGGCCAGTGGTAACCGTATTTTAGCGCACAGCTTGCAAAGTTTATTTTCACTGCTGCGTGCTAATGTGTCCGCTAATATTGGCACCATGGAAAAACGCCCAGAAACCCGCTTAAGGCTGATGCGACAACATACAGCATTATTCGAAGCCATTTATAACAAGAAGCCTGAAAAAGCTCGCCAAATTGCTCAAGAGCACATGGATTTTGTGGACCGAATCCTTAACGAAAATGCTCAGGAAAGGCATAACTGAAAATTAGTAACGCGCCAAGATGCCAGGTGAGTCACGCCTAAGGTTCAGGCCGAGTATGGTAAGTTTGGCCACCGCAGTAGCTCCCGCGGTAGGCTCAACAATGGCATCCATGTCTTCGATATTCAAACTTCCCAAAACCAGCCTACACCAATTTCTGTGGCAAACGGCCTGAGTTGGCCTATTTTTCCATGGTGACATGGACAATGCCGTCTTCCAGGTAGGGTTCGCCTTGGGTTTCAAAGCCGAATTGACTGTAAAAGCGCTCTAAATAACGCTGGGCACCGATTCGAATGGGGTGGTTTGGGAAATACGCTTCGCAGGCATCAACAGCGCGCTTCATAAGTTGCTGACCAACCTTTTGACCACGCACTGTTTCACTGCAGGCAACTCGACCGATTGAGCAAGCATCGGGGTACGAAAGCTCAGGTGGCAAGATTCGCGCCGTGGCAACAAGTTCGCCATTCAAGTGAGCTAAAACATGCCAACATTGGTTGTCTTGGCCATCAGGATCTTGGTAAGGACAATTCTGCTCGACACAAAAGACTTTAATCCTCAGGGCAAGTACATCGTAAAGCGTTTGGGCCGATAAAGCTGAAAATGGCACACATTGCCAAATAATATCTTGGTTAGGAGAATGGAATTCCACTACAGCTGCCCCGCTTGTCTCATTCTTTCGAGAGTATCTACAATGGCCTGGGTTTGGGCGTCATATTCTAAATTTACTTTATCGCCGACTTCCATTTCACCAAAGGTTGTCACCTCGAGTGTTTCAGGAATTAAATAGACATTAAAACGATCTTCCAGAACATCGCCTATCGTTAAACTGCAACCATTTAAACCGACAAAGCCTTTTTTGAAAATATACTTACGCTGCTCTGGTAACAAACTAAACCATAAAATGCAGTTGTTTTCTGGGCGCTCAATAGCGACAACTTCAACGGTGCTGGCAACATGACCCGACATTGCATGGCCGCCTATGTCGTCACCAAACTTTGCCGCACGCTCTGTATTTACGAGGCCACCTGTTGGGATAGCACCTAAGTTTGTGACACTTAACGTTTCCATCATTACATCGAAGTAGGCTTTTTCGGCGTGTATTTTAGTGACTGTTAAACATACGCCGTTTAATGCAATGCTGGCTCCAATCTCAAGTCCATCAAGTTGTTTTGGGGTAAGCGATATAGAAAGGGTTTTAAGTTGTGTTTTTTCAGATTCAACGCTCAACGGCGTTTTATTTTGAACAATTCCAGAAAACATCTAGTGCTCCGTTAGGTCGTATTCGGCAAATTTTTGTCATTGGTTGCAATGTTATGCCGAATACTCTTAAAAAAGCTATTTTAACGCATCATCGTTTACTCGGATATTTAATTGAGCATAAAAAGCGGGCTCATCGTAACGGACCAATTGGTTGTATTGCATCATATCAATGAGTTCACGAATGTAATGTACTCCACGAATACTGTATCCCTCTAAACCCCAAGCAAGGTAGTGACTGTCAAGACGTTGGTTTAGATAGCGCAACTCTTTACGAATTGTGCGAAGCTGTACATACTGCCAATGAGTATTAATGTTTCGAAAATAGGCATTGATTGAATCATAAACAGTGTCAAACACACGTACTTCATGGCTTTCAGAATCATCTCGACCTTGTGGCACCAGCCCACAGCCCTTAGTAAAGCACCATTGACCGAATAGGTTCCGGCCATCTACGGCGAAACGGCTCGTGCCCCATGCACTTTCATTGGCGGCTTGAGCTAAGACAAGAGAAGCCGGCAGCACATCAACCCGGTTAAACATTTGGTTGAAAAAGGCTTTAGAACCAACTTCTTCATCAACTTTATAATATTGACCAAGTTCTTCTAAATAGAGAGTTTGCCAACGCTTCAGCTCCGTTCCTAGCTGAATCTGCCGTTCGACCACATGCAACCAGGCCCGCTCACCTTCTATGCGCTGATTCACCTGAGCAATCATCGGTTCTAAATAATTAAAAAAAGTCGATTTTTTTTCACGTACGTCTTGAATAGCCGCCATATCAGGCAGACCGGAGAATTCTTGTATAGAGGAGCTCTCTGAAAAGGTATAGACACTTAACAGACTCGTAAAACAGAATAATAGGTAGGTAGAATAATCTCTTAAGAACAAACCCACACCTCATTAAAATTAGGCGCGGGATTATATAAGATGCTGATCAATAATCAACCACATTAACGAATGCGGTGATCATCATCTTTCTTAATGCGGATAGGAACCAGCTTACTTTCTTGCTTATTACCCGGCAAATAAAACCACGCGGCTAATAATAAAACCATGATTAGAGCTGTCATACTGCGTCTCTCCTGTCGCCTAGTCACTTACTTAAGGTTAAGTATAGCCCAAGTCATTTAATCCACCAGATTCTTTACTTAGCTTACAACTTCCTATTGCAGATATTGGGCCAAGAAGCCAGTTTTCAAGTGAATAGTTTTTAGTTTCCTTTGGGTGGTGCTACTGGGAATGGTGCTATCGAGCTCACTTTCGAATCGCTGATTTTCGATGCGCCGCCTTTATCAACTTCATCGATTCGAATAATGGAATGCATTGGAATAAAGCTGCGCTTTACACCGGAAAATTCGTTTTGCAGTTTTTCTTCGCTTGGGTCAACCAGAAGTTGGCTTTTTTCACCAAATATCAGTTCTTCTATTTCGATAAAGCCGTACATGTCACTTTGATAAACATGACGGCAATACACTTCATATACTTTGTCTTGATTCAAAAATGCCACGCGATAAATAGACTTTTGCATGCCTTAAACCTTCAATTACAGTAAAAAATCGGCAAGTCTACACATTATCGGAGTTTTTTACAGACTGTTGTTGGGATTTACTCAGACCACAGGTATAATTCCGCGCCTTGAATTTTCAATCCCTGATAAGAGCTAATGACCAAAAAACTGTTTATTAAAACCCACGGTTGCCAAATGAATGAATACGATTCTGATCGTATGGTTGACCTATTGGGCGAGAGCCACGGCTATACGTTGACAAATGATGAAGCCGACGCTGACGTTATTCTGCTCAACACCTGCTCTATTCGTGAAAAGGCGCAAGAGCGTGTATTCCACCAGTTGGGTCGCTGGAAGCACTTGAAGGATAAAAATCCAGATTTAAAGATTGGCGTGGGTGGTTGTGTGGCATCGCAAGAAGGCGAAACCATTGCTAAACGTGCACCCCATGTCGATATGATCTTTGGTCCGCAAACATTACACCGCTTGCCAACTATGATTGATGCGACCGACGCGGCGGCGAAAAAGCCCGATGGCAATCACATTGCAATGGTCGACATCACTTTCCCAGAAATTGAAAAGTTTGACCACTTACCCGCTCCTAAGAGCGATGGTGTGAGTGCGTTTGTCTCTATCATGGAAGGTTGCTCCAAATACTGTACATTCTGCGTAGTGCCTTATACACGCGGAGAAGAAGTAAGCCGCCCTTACGACGACGTCATAGCCGAAGTAGCGCATTTAGCGAGCCAAGGTGTACGTGAAATTAACTTTTTAGGTCAAAATGTGAACGCTTATCGAGGTCCTCGTCATGATGGTGGCGAAGCCGACTTAGCCGAGCTCATTACCTTGGCCGCACAAGTCGAAGGCATTGATCGAATTCGATTTACCACCAGCCACCCGGTTGAGTTCAGTGATAGCTTGGTTGATGTCTTTAACGATGTTCCAGAGCTAGTTAGCCACCTGCATCTACCCGTACAAAGCGGCTCTGATGCCATTTTATCGGCGATGAAACGTGGCCATACCGCGGCAGAATATATTGAGAAAATGGAACGTATTCGAGCCAACCGACCCGATATTAGCTTTTCTTCAGACTTTATTATCGGCTTCCCTGGGGAAACCGAAGAAAATTTCCTCGAAACCATGGATTTAATTCAAAAAATCGGCTTCGACCATTCGTTTAGCTTTGTTTACAGTGCACGTCCGGGCACCCCAGCTTCAGATCTAGAAGACACCACCGAAGAGAGCGTTAAAAAGCAGCGGTTAAAGATTCTACAAGACAGAATTACAGCTCAGGCCATCCAGATTGGCCGCCGCATGGTAGGCACCACTCAAACGATCTTAGTGACAGGTGTTTCAGAACGCGACAGTACTGAGTTATACGGGCGAAGCGAGAACAACCGCAACACCTTCTTCAAGTGTGACGACCACAGCTTAATTGGCAAATTTGTTCAAGTGAAGATCACCGAGGCCTTTACCAGCAGCCTAAAAGGTGAACTCATTAATCCAGAGCTGGCCTATTAAGGCACTGCTATAACCAAATCGTCTTAGATCCCAGCTGGTTACAACAAAGTCTTTTTGACAAACCGAGTCAGCTGGGTATTCTTAAATTCTACGTTTATGATTAGGAAATGCCCTACTTTGAGTACTCCGACTGACGGCCTGTCTAGCGACAGTGTCATTACACGACAAATCACACTCGAACCAGACAATCCTCAGCGCCTTGCGTCTCTTTGTGGCCTCGCGAACGATAACCTTAAGCAAATTGAAGATCGCTTAGATATTCGGATACGCAATCGTGGAAACTTATTTGAATTAACGGGCGAAGAAGCGCGGTTAACGACCTCTATTGATGTGCTGCGCCGACTATACCGCGAAACCAAAGGCGGTAAAGACTTAGCGCCCGATGCTATTCACTTATTTTTGCAGCCTAATGAAGTCGCCATGCTCGCACAAAAGCAAGCCGAAGGCAGTTTACACGACGATAAGTTGTATGTTGTACACACGCCAAAGCTCGTGGTCAGACCGCGCGGAGGCAATCAAAAGCGTTATGTGCACTCTGTTCTGAATCATGACATTAATTTTGGCATTGGTCCTGCTGGTACGGGTAAAACTTACCTAGCCGTTGCGTGCGCCGTTCAAGCCCTGATGAAGGACGAAGTCCGACGTATTTTACTGGTTCGCCCGGCCGTTGAGGCTGGCGAAAAACTGGGCTTTTTACCAGGTGATTTAAGCCAGAAGGTCGACCCTTATCTACGCCCCTTATATGATGCCCTTTACGATATGCTAGGCTTCGAAAAGGTTGATCGATTAATAGAACGAAATGTCATTGAAGTCGCTCCATTGGCGTATATGCGTGGCCGAACACTCAGCCACTCTTTTATAATTCTCGATGAAAGCCAAAACACCACTCGCGAACAGATGAAAATGTTTCTAACGCGTATTGGCTTTGGGTCAACTGCGGTGATTACAGGTGACCCTACTCAGATTGACCTCCAAAAAGGTCAACAATCTGGGTTAAAACACGCAATTGAAGTATTAACCGATGTACCAGGCATTAGTTTTACGCATTTTGCTTCTGGTGATGTGGTCAGACACCCATTAGTACAAAGAATTGTTGATGCCTATGAGGCCAATGACGCTTAATGCCAATTCAATTAGATTTTGAAAACGTTTCAGATAGCCAAGCGCCCAGTGAAGCACAATGTCATCTTTGGTTAAGTACTGCCTTGGAAGGCCGAAAGGCGAACGCCACCGTTGCGATTAGAATTGTAAACAACCTAGAAAGTCAGCAGCTTAACAACGACTATCGTGGCAAAGACAAACCCACCAACGTGCTTTCTTTTCCATTTGATGCACCGGTAGGTGTGCCAGAGGAAGCCTTTGACTATATGCTGGGCGATCTAGTGGTCTGCGCACCTGTGGTGATTGCGGAAGCCAAACAGCAAGGCAAAGCCGTAAATGACCATTGGTGTCATATGTTAGTGCATGGTACCTTGCATCTTTTAGGCTATGACCATATAAAAGATGATGAAGCCAATACAATGGAACAACTGGAAAGGGATATTTTAGCCAAGCTAAACATCTCAGATCCGTACTTAGAAACCAATGAGGATTAACGCAGTCATGAGTGACGACCGACCCACGAGTCGAAACCCCGGAAAGAAATCTTTCCTAGAACGTCTAGGCGATGCCTTTACCGGGGAACCAAGAGACAAAGATGAATTGCTAGCGATTGTTCAGGAAGCGCATCAAAACGAGATTGTCGATGACGACTCACTCCGAATTATGCAAGGCGCAATCAATGTCTCCGATTTGCACGTTCGCGACATTATGATTCCACGCTCCCAAATGGTTAGTTTAGAGCACGATGAAAGCATCAAAGAATGGACCGCAAAAGTCGTCAGCTCTGGCCATTCGCGCTTTCCAGTTTTAGGTGAAAGTAACGATGAAGTTATAGGTGTATTGTTAGCAAAAGATCTTCTTTCGCTTGGCTTAACAGCTGATTTCAATGAAGAAGAAATGCAAAAAGCGGTCGGCTCGATCGTACGTGATGTAACTTTTGTACCTGAAGCGAAACGCGTAAATGTGTTGTTACGAGATTTCAGACAAAATAGAAATCACATGGCGATTGTGGTCGATGAATATCGCGGAATATCAGGCTTAGTCACCATTGAAGACGTTCTCGAAGAGATTGTTGGTGAAATTGAAGACGAACACGATGATGAAACCATCGATAACATTGCCTCTAATGGCAATGGTGGCTTTATTGTTCAGGCGCTAACACCCATTGATGATTTTAACGATCACTTTAATACACAATTCAGTGACGAAGAATTCGACACCATTGGCGGCGTTATCATGCATAACTTTGGTCGAGTTCCGAAGCGTGATGATACGATAGAGCTTGATGATCTTTTGATTCGAGTAACCACTGCGGATAACCGTCGAGTCAAAGCGTTCGAAATTAAAACCGAAACGACCGATTAAACGGTGAAAAACGAGCAGCGCAATGCTGCTCGTATTATTCGTTCATTCTTTAACGTTTCTTACTCTGTTTTTCATTACCATGTTTATAGTGCCCTGTGGCTTTTGCCATCAAAAGCTGTTGTTGTTGAAAGTTACTTTGACTGAATTTAGCCATAAACCGACTGGCTTCTTTGCCACTTAAAACACCTGCAGGTCTGTTTAAGTGAACAAAAAATACTCGTCCATTTTTTGTGATCTGACAACTAAAACCGAGATCTTCATCATTAGATTCCATCGCTACGGTCTGCCTCAAATACCTCTTGCTGCTGCAATTTTTTTACATCAAATGGGCGAACAATCAAGATCAATCTTGGCAACAAAGTGAGCGAGCCCAACAATGCAACAGCCATGGCCAATGCCGTTAACACACCAAAGTAAATCGTCGGTTTAAAATTAGAAAGCATTAAAATGGAGAACCCCATGATAATGGTTATCGACGTATAAAAAATAGCTTTCCCAATAGATTGATGACTGCGCCGAATCGCTGCAACATAATTTCCATCTCGCGCTAATTCAAGTTTGTAACGTACGATATAATGAATCGTATTATCGACTGCAATGCCAATAGTAATACTGGCAACTGTGATCGTCATGATATCGAGCGGAATACCCACCCAACCCATGACACCTAATACTAATGTTGCTGCAATAAGGTTGGGCACCATGGCAATTAACGATAACTTAAGGTTTCGGAATAAAATTAAAAACATAAGCATAATACCGGCAAAAACCGCACTGAGTGTCATAATTTGGGAAGAGAATAAGCTTTGCAGCATATTGTTATACAACACCATCATACCCGTCAGCTTAACTTGACCAGGCTCAAACCCAAGTTCTGCGACTATGTCTTGCTCAATCTCTGATAATAACGTATCCCGCTGCAGCCCTTCTAATGAATCAATAATTCGTACATTAATTCGTGCTTGATTGTGCTCTACCGAAACATAAGGTGATACTACTATGGCTCTAAATTCTTCCGGAATCACCCCATAAAGTAGAGCTAACTGGATATTCGTTAAAGGCTTACCGTCGTTAAAGTCCTCAGCAATGTCCATCATTGTCGCTAAGCTAAGCACCTTCCCTGTTTCTGGTCGAGCATCTAAATACTCGTGTATTTTTTTAATCGCAATAATTTTATCGGTGGTGAACCAATATTTGTCTGGATCGTCTTCGCCTACAAAGTCGTCTTCAAAAGAGCCGACGTCGCCGTCCATCGACAAGAAATCCTCTTCGATAAAATCACTGCCGCTGTCGTCTAGAAATGGATCCGATTCATCGACAAAAAAGTCATCATCGTTTGTCGTGTTGATCGAATCTTGTAATCCAGAAAGTTCTGTCGATACTTCATCTTGCGATTCAACTGAAACAGTCGGTTTATCGCCATTAAAGTCTAGAATAATGTCGAGTGGCGTCGTTCCACCAAGCCGTTGATCAATAACGGTCATGCCTCGGTAAATTTCCGTCCCTTCATCAAAATAATCAATAAAGCTATTTTCAACAATTAGCCGCGACGCACCAACTATCGTGAAGGCAATGAGTATGACAGTACACGTAATAATTAATCGGCCATTGCGTAGCGTAATTTTCGCAATCAACCGAGTTAATGCATTGCTTTGTTTACGCTCACCAGAGGCTTTATCTTTACCTAACATCATTAACATGACGGGAAAAAGAATAAAGGTCATCACAAAGGCTACAGATATGCCTACCGTCATCATCCAACCAAAATTTATGACAGGGCGAATCCCACTGGATATTAATGAAACAAATGCCACGCCTGTTGTGAGTGCCATATACAAACAGGGTATAGCGATACGTCGTAAGGTTACTGTAATGAGTTTGCGGTGATCCCAGTCTGGGTGTTTTCGCAACAGCTCGCGGTACCGAACCACCAAATGAATATTCATTGATAAGGTTAAAATCAGCAGCAATGAAATAAAATTACTACTGATAACGGTAATTGGCCAACGCCACCAGCCCAACAGCCCAAGCATAGCCAACACGACTGCACTGGCACACAGCAAAGGCAATATAACCCATCGCGGCTGTCTAAATATGATCGTCAATGTAATGATGATCAGCAGAAAGACACCTACGCCAAAGGTGGTTAGATCATTCTTAACAAAACGCACAATATCATCGGCTATCATCGGCACGCCGCCTAAATGCAACTCGCCATGAGGTTCATACTGTTTAATAATATCGCGAATGGCTTCAATGTCTTTGTGCAGCAATGCACCTTGATTAGTATTGTGTTCATAAATCAGCTCATTCACTAGCTTGAGCTGTTGCTTGTCAATGTCGTTTGAGCTTAAGCGGTACTGTTCGCGCAACTCTTTGCGCATATTCAACAGGTTATTTTTCGTATCATCAATTGGAAAGTTAATCTGCAGCGCGGTGGTGTTTTCATCTAAATTTAACAGCAGGTTTACATACAATGGGCTATTGGCTAACTCATATTGCGCTTGCTCTAAATCGGCATTTGGGTCTTCAAGCGTTTTAATATTAGACACTAATTGAGACATAGGAACCGGTGGGTTCGACAATAGCGGAACATCCATCACGCTAACGACAGACTCGACCCGCTTTAAAGCACGTATTTCATCGCGTAGTTTTGTGAGGACATCTAGCGAGCTAGAGCTGAAAAGAGGTGCTTCAGGTGTAAACGTGAGCACAAGAAATTCGCCAGCTCCGTAGCGATCGGACATTTTACGGAAATACTCTAACGATGGATCATCTTCTAAAAGCAGGCTTTCGGCCGATGCATCTAACGTAAAATGCCTGGCCTGAAAGGCAAGAAACACCAGACCTATGATGAGCCACATGAGTAGCCAATGTGATTTTTCTTGAATGAGTCTTTCGTATTGAGCTTGTAGCCGCTGAAACATCCCTGACAACCTTTAAAAGCCGGTAACTGTAGCTGTCAGTGTAACGGTATTTTCAGGAATCGGCTTTAGAAAATCGAATCCATCTTGGAACTTTTGCGCAGTATTGATCATAATTTAAACCGAAACGATCTTTTAGTGCAGATTCTTCTTGGCAAACGTATAACTTACCCATTATTGGAGGCAAAAAAAGTACGACAAGCCATGGCGATAAACTACCCACCCAGACCGTTATGCCTGCCGCGATCAGTATCATACCTAAATAGGCTGGGTTACGGCTAAAACGATAAAGCCCACCTTCTACAAGCTGACTGGCCTGCCCATTGGCATCAAAAGGTGCGCCAAATCGCTGTAAATCACGCTCTGCAATAATATTTACTAATGCGCCGGCGGCAATGAGTACCAAGCCCATGTAATTGATCGGATACGGAAACAACATAGCGATTGGCTTAATGAAATGCAGTACAAAAACGCCCAACATAGCGAGCATTCCGATACTGGGCGGTAAGATAGGAGGTCTAGCAGACATATAGGCTCTATGTAAAATTAACTAATATAATAGTAGCCGATAACAATACGATTCACAGGCGTCGAAAGTCATGATTTGAGGAGCCTTTACTTCTCTATATTAACCTCGTCTGATGGCCGAACGTATTCTGGTGGTGCCCATAGGTGCTTTATTCTCTGCCCAATTGGACCTGGTCGCAATACATCTTTCCACATGTCGATGAATTCTTGAAAGTTTAACTTTATGGGGTTATGGGACTTTATTTGGCGCGTCGCCACACCGTAATCTACCTGCTCCTGCTCTTCTTCATAGGTTCCAAACCAGCGATCAAAAACAATAATAACGCCGCCGTAGTTTTTATCGATATATTGCGGGTTTCTGCCATGATGAGCACGATGATTACTGGGCGTATCGAAAACATATTCTACCCAAGGATGCAGCTTGCCAACCGATTCTGTGTGAATAAAGAATTGATACCCTAAATCGACAGCATAAAGAATAAATACCACTGCAGGGTGCACACCCAATAACACTAATGGCATAAAGAACAACCACCAGCCAGTAATGGGGTACAACATCGACTGTCGCATCGCCGTCGACATATTCATTTGTTCGCCTGTATGGTGAACCACGTGCGCGGTCCAAAACCAGCGAACTCGATGGCTGGTGCGGTGAAACCAGTAGTAGCAGAACTCAACAGCAATAAATATCGGAATAATCGTCCATGCGTTAATAGGAATGGTAAAAAAGCGCTGATCCCAAAACCAGAAGATAGCCGTACCGACAAATACCACGTGCACAATAAGTTCAAACACTTGGTAAGCACCACCGAGGGAAACATTAGTAAAAGTATCCATCCAGGCAAATTGCCGTTTCATGTATTCAGGAGATTTTCGTTTACGCATGAAATGCCATTCCAACATAAACGACAATGCGAATATGGGTGATAAACCAACCAGAATCACCTGCTTCCAATCAATATGAGCACCAAAGGTACTTTCCATCCAAGCGATTAATTCCAACATAACTACGCACACACTCCAAAGATTTATAAAAGCAACATTCTGCCGTTTTGCCAGTAACGAGCCAAGTTACGGCTTTTTGAAATAATATGCCAGTAGCACTCGAGCGTTAAAACCTTTAAATTAGTTCAACTACTTAAATATTCTTTCCCACCTGAACATTAGTGATAAAAGCTCATGAATCAACAAAGTGACAGCTGGACACCTTACTACCAAAAAACATTAGAAAAACCACACCATCCACGAACAGAAAAAGCATTAGGTTATGCAGAAACCAACGCCAGACGGGCCATAGATTGTGGTTGTGGTACAGGCGCTGATACTTATTTTTTAGCGAGCCAAGGCTTTGAGGTACTCGCCTTTGACAATACTGAAGAAGCCATTGAGCTTTGCATTAAAAGATTTAAACACCAGCCAAATGTAAGGATCTCACAAGCAAGCTTTGAATCATTCGACTTTCCCCCAACCGACTTGGTAATAGCGAATGCCAGCTTATTTTTTGCTGACCCTCAATGTTTTAAACAAACCTGGCAAAAAATAGAGAATAGCTTGCTTCCTGGCGGTGTGTTTACAGGAGATTTTATGGGGCCTAACGATAGCTGGGCTGATGGTATGTTTGCGCGCACTTGCCCTTTGACAAAAACCGAAGTCTTAGCCTTATTCAAACAATTTGAGGTGCTCGAGTTTAACGAGCGAGATGAAACCGGTCAGACGGTCGCGGGTATTCAAAAGCAATGGCACACCTACTCGGTTATTGCTAAAAAATTAGCCTAGCAGCTGCTCGTTGTTGGCTTAATTTCAGAGTACACCAGCCTATTTCCTTCGGGCATTGGATGGTCTTCAAGAAATTGCTCAGCTTCATCTTTAATCCATTTAACGAACCGTTGTACTTTATCACGCTTATAGTAAGGCTCTGGTGCGCACAAAAAGTAATGAAACGCTGACTCTACTTCAACATCACCAAGTTGTACCAATAAACCCTGTTTTATATATTTTGCCGCCACACTGTGGCGTACCAGTGCTACGCCTTGCACAGCTAACGCACCTTCTAACACTAGATGAACACCGCTGTAAGAGAGCGACGGCTTTACTCGACTGGAAGAGACTCCGGCCAACTCTAGCCAATAGTGCCAATTCATATCTGGTCGAGCATCTTCAATTAGGTCGTACTTAGCCACATCGCTCAAGGTTTCAATAGGGTGCGATTCCAAATATAACGGGTGGCACACAGGATACAGACGATCTCTTAACAAGAGTTCACTGTGTAATCCTTGGTAGTTACCTAAACCGAAGCGAATGCATAAATCAATCGGCTCACTCCTAAAATCAACCAAACCATCGAGCGGCATCGTTAGAATGGATAAATCGGGCGCTACTTTTGAAAACTTACCTAGCCTAGGCACTAACCACTGTTGCGCAAAGGAAGGTAATGTCGAAATAGCCAGTTTACTAGGGTCAGGGTCTTGCCCTAATTGATTCAAGCCGTCTTGGATAGCGTTAAAGCTTGTCTGTACATAAGGCAGTAACTGACGGCCGGCCTCCGTTAAACTAACTTGCCTGTGATTTCGTTCAAAAAGCTTCACGTCGAGCTTGTCTTCAAGAATTCGTATTTGCTGGCTCATGGCAGCAGGTGTAATGAACAGTCGTTCAGCCGCCAATTTGAAGCTGCCAGCTTCGGCCGCTGTGTAAAAATAAAACAGCCCTTGAAGGGGTAAGTGGTTCACTTAAGAAATCCTTAACCAAGTGTCAATTTTCATCGTTTGTCAAAATTGCGCATTGCGCTTAGATTAGCAGAGTAACATTAACAACCGCAAGGACATAACCATGACTACTCAAGACCAAGTTAGATTCATCACAGCTAAGCACGCTGGCTACCGTTTGGACTTAAGCTTTTTAAATTCAATTAAGCAGGGCTTTTTTCAACTAAAGAAGGCCTACAATGACAAACGCACCTATAAAAACATGTCAACACTGCCAGATTACATATTGAAAGATATTGGCATTACGCGTGAAGATATTCAGGCTAAATTAGAAAACCCTGTATGGGAGCCAAGAAAGTGAGCCTAACTTAATGGCCATTGATTCAAATGAGTGAGACTTCCATTTGATACAGTGGCCATTTTGCCCCATCAAATAGCTTGAATTTAGGGTCTCGATCGACAATACAAAAGCCCAATCCGCGATAGCATTGAAACGCTTTTACATTCGATTGAAACACCGCCAAAGAAACCGTTTCAATATTTCTACTGAACCGAATACGCTCAAGCGCTAAACGCACCAGTTGCTTACCATATCCTAGGCCTTGCGCCTCGGGCGCTATTGCTACCCGACACAGTCGCGCTTCTGTTGCAGATATCTGCTTAATTTCGATAAAGCCGAGCATTTTGTTTGAGTCTTCCATTACGAAGAAGTTTAAATCAGGCTGATTTGACCGCTCTAAAATTGCGTCTATTGCCAGAGGCCAACCAAAAACACGACCACCCCACAATAAAGTAGTTTCTTTGGAGCGAAACCAAGAAGCAAGCGTTAGTGCATGTTCTGCATGAAATTCTATAAACTTCATCAAATGTTATTCACGCGTTATTTAACCAGCCATGCTTGTGAAAGCAGCTTTTGACCATGGTGCAATAGATCGGCACTAAAGTGATCACCCTGTTTTAACAAGCCAACACCCTTTGGTGTACCTGTCATGATGATATCGCCATCAGATAAACTCATAAACTGGCTAACCTCACTTAATATTTGGCTAGGCTTGTACATCATTAAATCGACATCGCCGACCTGAATGATCTGATCATTAATTTTTAGGTGAAAGCTCATGCTCTCAACACCGTTGGGCAATTCAACAAACTGGCTAAAAACCACTGAGCGATCGAAAGCTTTTGCCCGCTCCCAAGGTAAACCTTTACTTTTTAGCTTGCTCTGAAGATCTCGCTTCGTTAAATCGAATCCGATACCAACGCCTTTAAATTGATTATTTTCAATTAAAAAACACAGCTCTGTCTCGTAATGTACCTGATCACCTTCAGAATGTAGATCGGCGCTGATCGCAGAATTAGGCTTTAAAAATACCACCATTTCATCGGGCGTTTCATTGCCGAGCTCTTGAATGTGCTCAACATAATTACGACCGATACAGATGATTTTAGACGGTTGGATAGATTGCTCATTAAAAGTAACGCTATTCATGGTTTATGTCCTTTAACATAATCACTTTCACTCCTCGATGTTTCAGAGTGGTTATTCTGTCCTATTACAATCGGCACTTGGAGACAAAGGTTTGCCAAGTAGCCGAGAAATTTTCATCCATCACCGTAATGGGTTCGACCCCTTCTTCCAACTGCAACTGGACTTTATAAGCACTGAGTAAATGATGGTTTGTTTGTATCATGTTTTCATCTTGCTCAGTCAACTGGTTTTCAATACGTTTGAGGTAGTATTGGCCATCATGAGCGTATATTTTATCGCCCACAATAGGATGGCCTAAATGAGCTAGGTGCGCGCGAATCTGATGTTTTCGGCCAGTGAGCAGCTGGCATTCAATCAAGCTATAACCTTCGAATGTCTGCAACACCTTAAATGAAGTTTTACTAGCTTTGCCTTTCTGGCCAGAGTCGCAAACATGCATTTGGCAACGAATAGGGCTATCAGCGCGAGTGCTTAACTCACATTCAAGCACGGTTGAATCCCATTTCGGGTTTCCATAGACAATCGCGTGGTAAGTCTTTTCTGCCATCAAACTGCTGAGCTTTGGCTGCCATTTAGAAGCCCACTCCTTTGTTTTAGCCAACAGCACGATGCCAGATGTTTCCAAATCTAACCGATGCAATAAATGGGCATCTGGCCAATCACTTTCACGCCGTACTAATTGCACTAAGGTATTGTAAATATTGCGGGTGGTGCGGCTAACGGGTAGGTTTGCGGGTTTGTGAACGGCAATAATTTCATCGCCTTCCCACAATAAATGCCAATCAGTATTTACTTCGGGCTCATGGTAGTTATTTAATCGATAGCAAAGCTCATCATTCACCGTGAGTAAATCTTCTAGCTTGGCAGGCTGTAAATTTACCTTAAGGCTTGAATAATCAAGCATAGCCAGTAAGGTTTCTGTTTCTCGAAAAGGAAAGCAATCTAAAATGCTTTGCTGAACGGTTATTCCGGAAAATTTATGGGGCACCACATAGCGGAACTCGGCCGCCATTATGCTCTCGCTAGGGCTTTGCATTCTTGGTAAACATGGCAATCCGTTAGGTGGTCGTTAATAATGCCAACGGCCTGCATAAATGCATAACAAATAGTTGGGCCGACAAAATTAAACCCATGCTTTTTCAACGCTTTCGACATAGCTTGGCTTTCTTTCGATTCTGTTGGGTAGTCACTCATATCTTTGAGCGCGTTATCGATTGTTTTTCCACCGGTAAAACTCCAGATAAACTCGTTAAATGGCTGCCCTGCTGCTTCCATTGCTAAGTAAGCGCGGGCGTTACGGCGCAACGATTCTATTTTGAGTTTATTGCGAACAATGCCAGCGTTGTGCATTTGTTCGGCAAGGTCTTCATCGGTCATCGCGGCCATTTTTACGGGATCAAAATTAAAAAATGCCGCTTCGTAATTCGCTTGCTTGCGTAAAATAGTTATCCAGCTGAGTCCAGCTTGCTGACCATCGAGGCATAGCTTTTTAAACAGTTCTTGGCTGTCGTATTCTGCTCGACCCCATACGGTGTCATGATAGTTTTGATATTGTTCGTCTTCGCCACACCATGCACACCGTTTCATTTTTTTTGCTCCTAAAGCAATACGAGGTTATCTCGATGAATCAATTCAGGCTCGTTCAAATAACCCAAAATGCTGTCTATTTCAGACGTCGGTTTACCCATGATTTTAAAAGCTTCATCGACATCGTAATTAACCAATCCACGAGCTAACGTATTACCCTTGCTGTCGAGAATGGCAACGCATTCACCACGATGAAATTGACCTTTGATATTGTTAACACCCACGGCAAGTAAACTTTTACCTTTTTCAAGCAAGGCGTTTACAGCGCCATCATCGAGGGTTATTTCACCTTTAGTTTGCAAGTGGCCGGCTAACCATTGTTTACGCGCGGCTATTGGCTCTAGTTCAGGGGATAAGTGAGTACCTACTTGCTCGCCCAATCTTAATCTTGTTAAGACATTCTCGATACGGCCCCCAGCAATTACAGTGACAGCACCTGAGCGCGCGGCCAGTTGAGCCGCTCTTACTTTAGTGGCCATGCCACCACGGCCTAACTTGCCACCATCGCCAGCGACGGCGACTAACTTGGCGTCGGTTGCTGTGGCTTGCTCTATTAATTTAGCTTCGGGGTTGCTTCGTGGGTCGGCATCGTAAAGGCCGTCTTGATCGGTCAATAATATGAGAGCATCGGCTTCCACTAGGTTTGTTACGAGCGCACCGAGTGTATCGTTATCACCGAACTTTATTTCATCGGTCACGACGGTGTCGTTCTCATTCACAATAGGAATGACAGGCAAATCAAGTAATGCTCGCAAGGTATTTCGAGCATTTAAATAGCGTTTTCGGTCGGAGAGGTCTTCATGGGTTAACAGAATTTGCGCTGTGTGCAGGTCGTGGCGCGCAAATGCATTCTCGTAAGTTTGCACTAACTTCGTTTGCCCGACTGCGGCCGCCGCTTGTAATTGCTCCATTGAATTAGGGCGTTCTTGCCACCCTAATCTCGACATACCGGCCGCAACTGCTCCAGAAGACACCAGTACTATTTCGATGCCTTGCTGCTTGAGTGCAGCCATCTGCTCGGTCCATTGCGCAATTCGCGCTAAATCGAGCCCTTTACCATCGTTGGTAAGCAGTGCTGAGCCAATTTTAACAACCCAGCGCGTTCCTTTTGTCAGTCTGGCTTTAGCGTTTCCCGCCACCACTGTCTTTCCTTTTTATAAATTTATGGGGTATAGACTAACTCAACATCGTGGTCGTCGTCATCTTCATCATCGTCGTCTTCGGCTTTTGCTAGCTTATCTTTACGACGCTTATTAGACAGCATTTCAATTCGTTCTCGTGCTTCTTCTTCAACTTGCGCTCGCTGCTCTTCGTCTTCTTCTGCAAGCTCAGGATCGTTAGCCAGTTGCTCACGACGCTCTTCAAGCCAAACCATTAAATCGCTAGCAAGCTGCTTAGTACCTTCACCCGATATTGCCGAGATTTGATACACAGGGCCTTCCCAGTTTAGTGCTTCGATGACTGAGTCAACGCGAGCTTGCTGTTCATCGGCCGGCACCATGTCCATTTTGTTCAGCACTAACCATCGTTCACGCTGCGCAAGCGTTGGGCTAAAGGCTTCTAGCTCATTAGCAATGGCTAAGGCGTTGTTGGCGGGTGTAGATTCATCGAACGGGAACATATCAACAACATGCAAAAGCACGCGAGTTCTTACTAAGTGCTTTAAGAACCGTATACCTAAGCCAGCACCTTCAGAAGCCCCTTCGATAAGACCAGGAATATCGGCCATGACGAATGAGCGCAATGCATCAACACGCACTACCCCAAGGTTTGGAATCATGGTAGTAAATGGGTAGTCAGCGACTTTAGGTTTCGCTGAGCTGACGCTACGAATTAAAGTCGATTTACCGGCATTCGGTAAACCTAACAAACCAACATCGGCCAATACTTTCAATTCGAATTTAATGTTTCGACTCTCGCCTTCTTTGCCTGGCGTTGATTGACGAGGAGCCCGGTTAGTACTCGATTTAAAACGCGTATTACCAATACCGCGAGCGCCGCCTTCGGCAACCATAAACTTTTCGCCGGCTGTTTTTAAATCGACCAACACTTCGTCAGTATCGACATCAATCACGGTTGTACCCACGGGTACAACTAAGGTAACGTCTTCGCCTTTTCGGCCAGTCATATCAGAACCCATGCCCTGCTGGCCATTTTCGGCTTTATAGCGACGCACAAATCGATAATCGATTAACGTATTAACGTTCTCATCGGCCACAACCCAAACATTGCCACCAAAACCGCCATCTCCACCATCAGGCCCGCCTTTCGCGATGTATTTTTCGCGACGGAAACTAACGCAGCCCTTTCCGCCTTTACCGGCTTCAACTGCAATGGTGGCTTCATCTACAAATTTCATGATCTTTATCTCTTTTACGGTTTGGTTTGACAGCTTTTCGTGGCTGACCCGAGCGTTGCGTAATCCATTGATAAGGACGCCGTAAACCCATCCATGGGGGCTTGGATGCGACATCCATGTCGCAAACACCTTACCAATGAATCACACAACACTCTAAATACAGTAGTGCTTTCGATACAATTTAGTTGATATAACTGTATGAAAAGCACGATAACTTATAAATATAGAGCATCTGCTGCATGGATGCAGCAGCTGAGCCCCCATGGATGG
Organism: Reinekea marina; assembly: GCF_030409715.1. Lineage (NCBI taxonomy): Bacteria > Pseudomonadati > Pseudomonadota > Gammaproteobacteria > Oceanospirillales > Saccharospirillaceae > Reinekea > Reinekea marina. Next base: position 1,372,237 of record NZ_JAUFQI010000001.1, on the reverse strand, counting down.
GTTCACGGCGCCTCTATATTTATAAGTTATTGTGCTTTGCCTTTAACCACAGGCGTAAAAAACCAGAGTTAAAACGCAAAAAGCCCCGCACGCGGCGAGGCTTTCAATGTTGTTTCGCTAATTAAGCGACGATGTTTACAAACTTACGATTGCTTGAACCTTTAACAACAAATTCTACCTTACCGTCTGCTTTCGCAAACAAGGTGTGGTCTTTACCACAACCTACGTTGTCACCTGCGTGGAAACGAGTACCACGTTGACGAACGATAATTGAACCTGCGCTTACAGATTCGCCACCAAAGGCCTTTACACCAAGTCGTTTACTGACCGAGTCACGACCGTTTCTAGTACTACCACCAGCTTTCTTATGAGCCATGAGAAATCTCCGTTATGCCTTGATACCAGTAATTTTAACTTCAGTGAACCACTGACGGTGGCCCATTTGCTTCATGTGGTGCTTACGACGCTTGAACTTCATGATCTTCACTTTCTTGTGACGACCTTGAGCGATAATTTCAGCAGTCACTTTAGCGCCTTTAACAACAGGCTGGCCTAAGCTTACCTTGTCGCCATCTGCAACTAATAGCACTTTTTCGAAATCGAACGTTGAGCCCGTTTCCGCTTCAATTTTTTCTAGCTTGACCGTTTGGCCTTCTGCTACGCGGTATTGCTTACCGCCAGATACGATTACAGCGTACATCTTTATTCTCCAAAGATTTTAATTACCCCAATCTCACTCTGTCATTACTACCTGTTTCTAAAGGCGACGCCACGCTGTTGGGCACCCTATGGCAGGGAATGAGTCAAACTGATTGGGCGGCGTATAATACGGAGTTATCCCACTACTTGCAAGCCGTTTTTTAGCAAGCTTGACAGCGCGCGCGCGCCTCCCTAGCATCGCGCATTATTAGCCTTTAAATAGAATTTAAACTCACATGGATCATAAAGAAATTCACGCTGTCATTGCCGGCGACTTTAGTGCAGTAAACGACACCATACACCAACAGTTAGTTTCTAATGTTCCCATGGTTGAGAAGATTGCAGACCACATTATATCCAGTGGCGGCAAGCGCTTACGGCCGACAATTGTGCTGCTGGCGGCGGGCTTAACTAATAGCCAAGGCACTCAGCAACACCAATTAGCCACCGTAATTGAATTTCTACATACCGCTACCTTGTTACATGATGATGTAGTGGACACCTCTGATATGCGCCGAGGCAAACCTACCGCCAATGCCCAATGGGGCAATGCAGCCAGTGTTTTGGTGGGTGATTTTCTTTATGCCCGCGCATTTGAACTGTTAGTTAAAATTGGCCAACTGGGCGTGATGGATACGTTAGCTGCGACTACCCGCAAAATAGCCGAAGGTGAAGTACTGCAGCTGACCAATGTGCGCAATCCAGATGCCAGTGAGGCGCAGTATCTCGAAGTCATTAAGGGTAAAACGGCCATCTTGTTTCAAGCATGCGGTGAATGCGCTGGACTCATTGCCGACTCACCGAAAGACCAAACTACTGCCCTAGCCAATTACGGGTTGCATTTAGGGTTAGCTTTTCAGCTTATTGATGATGTTCTGGATTATTCTGGTGAAGCCGAAAAGCTCGGAAAAAACGTGGGCGACGACCTAGCTGAAGGCAAACCGACCCTGCCCACTATTCATGCGATGGCAAACTGCAGTGAAGATGAACGCCAACTCATCCGCAGCTGTATTCGTAAGGGCAGTTTAGACCAACTGAATGAGGTCATGTCCATTATGAATCGCTGCGGTTCTCTCGAATATACAATTGCCAAAGCCGAACACCATGCAGAACAAGCTAAACTAGCTTTAGATGCTTTTCCGGAGTCAGATTACAAGCAGGCAATGAAGGCACTGGCCGCGTTATCGGTTAAGCGAGACTTTTAAGCAGCGGTTAATTATCGACCTGCTCCATTGGCAATCTGACTGTTCACGAAAGCTTGCAGGGCTAAAAAATCGATATCGGAAACATACTTAAACTCAATTCCATAAGCGGCGGTTGAGTTTGCTACTTCAAATTTATTCAACTCCGCTCGTATAGTCGCTTCGATAGAGATTAATCGCGTCACATGCCCCACCACTACTTTTCCGCTAATTAAAATCACGTCACCAATAGCACCAACTGGCTCAAGGCATTCTAGTTTAGCTCCGGTTGTCGATAAATCCACCACGGCCCCAGCGCCGCGCTGCCAGTCGACATCGGTTTGATTGACCACTGAAACCTTCAAATTTGCTACAACGCGCTCAGATTTTCGAACGGTACCCACCTCAACCTGGCGAGGCCAGCCCAAGTGAATATAGTGAATAGGGGTAGTACACAAATGCACAACTTGCGCACTGAACGCACAAGCAACCTTATGAGAAAAGAATCGACACACCACGGTTTGATCTTTCCGCAGCAAGAGTGGACGGTTTTCTCCCAGCATGGGTGTAGTTACCAGCACCGAACGATCAGACACATAGCCGATAAGAGTACCTAAATAACGCTTTTCGTCTACGTCGGGCAGCTCGATATTAATATTTAAGCCAGCAGCAAGGCGCAGCTTCGATAAATCATGGGTCGCCATTAAGCTCGCTTTCCTATAAAACAGTGGATGATCTACTATAGATCGGGTTATTTCTTAAAATCTTTAGGTTTAATCACCCATTGGTTCATTTAAAGCGCTATCACTGGTGAATTTTTTCTTAATACACTCTGATAAGCCACGACGCCAAGGGTGTTGTTTAATGCCAAATGTCGACAGTATCTTTAAGCAACTCAGCTCATAAGATTCCTCAACACCACCCTCTTCAGCGCTAACCTCTGTAACTGTCTCTACTTTCACATCCGTTAACGCCTTAATGCCGTTGATGGCCGCTTTTGAAAAGGTATACATACTGCAAACATCGCTGTCGACATAATGATACACACCCCATAAATCGGGCTCAGAACCACAATCGATTTGCTCAGCCATTGCAACAATGGCCTTAGCTACACTTGAAGCACCCGTTGGGCAAGCTTTCATGACGCCAGAAACCCGCAGCTCAGTTTCATTGACGGCCGCATTACACAGCCGTGTCAGGTAATTATCACCTTCGCTGTCGAACAGCCAACTGGTGCGCAAAATTACCGTAGATGCACACCGTTGAACCGCCTTATGCTCGCAACTTAACAGCAATTGACCGATCTCTGTCACCGGGTGAGTCGCGTCGGATTCTTTATAGGCAGACTTTTTCTGCCCATCAAATACACTGGCACTAGACAACTGAAACAAAACCCTATCGTTTGCCTGACAAAAGGCTGCCAACTTTTCAGTAACGGAAAGCAATAAAGATTCGTTTAACGGGCGACCAGAAGGGCATTCAACGGGCAACGCATTCACAAAATAGGTCTCTTTAAAGCGATCACCTAAATCTAATGCGCCAGCCAGATCATCGCTATTGATCACAGAAAAAGGAATTTCTCGTTCTGTAAAGTACGTTGCAAGCGCTTGGCCGACCTGAGACTCGGGGCCTAAAATGCAAAACTGTAAACTGGGCGAATGCTTTATCACATTCAACTCCTCTATTTATTTTAAAGTGCCAACCAAGCGCTAGGGTTTTGTGTGACCGCCACGCCAACGATATATCCGAATATCAATATGGCTGCTATGGCAAACAGACCGCGTGATTTAGGTGTTTTACCACGTTTAATCGCGAAAGTACCGACAATAATATACGCGACTAAAGCGACTACTTTAACCCATATCCATCCCGTCGAAAGTGGCCAAAAACTGGCTAAATAGAGCGCACAAACGAGTAAGACGGTATCAATAATGTGCGGACTTATTTTCACCCACTTTTGCTGCAACAACGGCGACTCTCGAACCGACCAAAATGCTCGGACGATAAAAAAGCTAATGCTGATCATTGCACTCAACATGTGCAAGTGTTTTATCATTAAATACATATCAAACCTTAGGTAGTCACTAATCTACTAACACAATATCAAGACTTTCTAATAAGTTCACCGCTTCTATTCGGCTGAAGATGGCTTTTTTTAGTTTGCAATTGTTAATATCAATATAATAGTGATCGGCATCGGTAAAGTTAGCGCCATTTAAATTCGAGCCATCGAACAAACAGCGAGACAAATCGGAACCACTAAAATTAGCTTCAGTGAAATCACCTTCACGAAAATCAACATCATTCGCTTTACAGTGCTCTACACACAACTCAGCTAAATACAGCCCAAAAAATGAGGAATCATTGATTACAGAGTGCTCAAATGCAACGGGTGAAGCAAGTTGAACGTTTGACCAAGCGGCTCTTGTCCAATCAACGCCAATGACTTTACTTTCTTTAAAGACGACGTCCATAAATCGACTGGCTTTTAGCTGCACAACACTTAAATTACAGCGAATAAACTCGCACTCGATAAACTTACAGTGATCAAAAACAGCGCTGCTAAAGTCGCACTCTTTAAAGGTACAGCCATCAAACTCAATATGGCTTAACGTTTCTCCACTGAGCGCCTCATCGACAAAGGTTTCAGAAAAATACTCTACCGTAGAACCTGTTAGATCAATCATGAGCGCTCCAGAGGTAACAAGACAATTGCGCCACATTGTACAGTAGGTTTTTAAACAATTGGCACATAAATGGGTAGATAATCCCCATTAAAAAACACTATTTTTCAACCTACTTGGCTGGTCACATTTTTTTCGGTAAATCACACAAACACTTTACATTACACTGCGGCTAGATTAAGTGGAATCCCTTCAACCAAGCAACAACTTCAGTTAATATCTTGGTGACTGAAAGGTAGAAAATTTATGCGAAAAGCCGGTTTGTTCTTGTTAATAGCTTTGCTCTCTTTCAACGCAACCGCGTTGAGCTTTAGCATGCCTGCAACAAGCAGCCCCGAAGCGCATCTGATGACAAAATACGCACATCACCTTCAATTAAATTGCCAAGATCAAACCAGCTGTGGTTTAGCGGATACGCATTGCTCGCAGTTTCAATCAGCCTGCCCTGTTGCTCAAGTAGCTTACTCAAGCCAATTACCTCGCTTTAAAAACAGCTCAACCCCCTATAACCGTAATCCTTTACCCGGTTTCAACAAACGCGCTAAACACCCTCCGAAAGCCTCCTAATAACAACCTTTTTACAAAACAAGTTTAAAACTTATAGGAAAATGCATGCCTGAGGAGGCACGATGAAATTTTTTTACACCCTAACTTTATTATTAGCAGCAACCGCCGTATTTGGCGACCACAACCAAGGCCATGTCGATGTAACTGTCGGTACACTTTCACCACGAGCCGCAGCAGGGCAACTTACCTTCAATGACAACTGCGCCGCCTGCCATGGCATTAACGGCCAAGGTACACTAATTGGACCACCATTAATCCATGATATATATAACTCAGGCCACCACCCCAATGAATCGTTCACTCGAGCGGTACTCAAAGGTGTGCGCCAACACCATTGGCAATACGGCAACATGCCGCCACAGCCTCATATTGGTTTTTCTAAAATAACGAACGTTGTCGCATTTATCCGAGAGGTACAGAAAAGCAATGGGATTGTTAAGAAAGAGCATAGTATGTAACTTTTAGCCAAGGCTAAATAATTAGAATACTAGCAAAGCATTTAAGTGTTTTAACTAGAGGTGACCGCAGTCGCTTTTTCAAAAAGCGACTGTTTAAAATACCCACCTTAAATAGTTTGCCCTTCCACTATAGAAAAATCTAAGTTAAATACCCGCTTGTTCATGCGCTTCCCATTGAGTCTATCAATCAGCTGTTCAGCAGCTATTCGACCAATATCCTCTCGAGGTGTATCGACTGTAGCAATTCTCGGCACAACCTCCTTTGCGAAGTTATGGTTATGGAAACCGGCTATGGCGAGCTCACTCGGTACATTTATCCCTTGTCGCTGACACTCAAACAGTGCACCGATAGCTAGATCATCATTCGTGCAAATAATGCCATCGATAGTGTCATATTGTAGCTGGGCATCTTTTAACAATTGCCCACCTAATGAAAAGGATGATGCCGCTTCAGTAGCGTGTACTTTTGGCGTCAAACCTGCATTGCACATGGCTAACTCATACCCTGCTATTTTTAGTTGAGTACGAACATCCATACGCGCGGCTAAATAGATAATATTCCGATAGCCTTTTTGGATCATCTTCTCAGTCATCGCTTGCGAGGCTTGTGCGTTGTCGTAGCCAATCGCTTGATGAATTGGCTTTGAAACACTGTCCATAATTTCTACCACGGGTATCCCCGCAACACGGATCATTTTCCTGACTTTCTCAGTATGTTGCGATTCAGACAGGATCAAACCATCGACATTATATGACAGTAGCGTGGTAATTCGATCTTCTTCTTTCAACTCACTGTAACCATAATGAGCTAGCATGGGTTGATAACCGTGTCGCTCTAAGACGACTTCTATTTCACGAATCACTTCGGAAAAGACTTGGTTTGTTAGCGAAGGAACAAGAACGCCAATAGAATAACTTTGCTTTTTAGACAATATTCCTGGCGCTTTATTTGGAATATAGCCAACTTTATCTAACGCAGAGGCTATTTTTGTACCCAACTCTTTTGATACCAATGATGGGTCTTTTAAATAACGACTGATCGTCATTTTAGTGGTGCCGACCTCATCAGCAACATTTTGTAGCGAAGGTCTGGGTTGCTTTTTAGAACCGTCCACTTACTAATCCTTGGCAATTTTGAGTCTTATTGAAAGCTTTTATCATTATTGTGAAACCTTTGAGGCTACCCACTAAGGGCAACCTACAAAGTCTAACAGATTTATTAAAGCTTTGGCTTGATATTAAGACGCAACTTTTTCTAGGGCACTTTTCGTCAGATCGGTAATTTCAGCCCATCGCTTCGCTTCAATTGCGGCTTCTGGCATGATCCAACTTCCACCAACACAGACTACGCTAGCCAATTCTAAATAATCATTCATATTAGCTTCTGAAATACCGCCCGTCGGACAAATTTTTACATCTTGAATAGGTGCAGTCAGCGCTTTTAACGCCTTTGCACCACCACTAGCTTCTGCTGGGAAGAACTTAAGATGGGTGTATCCCAATTCACGTGCCTGCATCATTTCGCTGGCACTAGAAACACCCGGAATAAGCGGTGCCGCTTGGCCAGAGGCATGTTTTAATAGATTAGACGTAAACCCAGGGCTAATGGCAAATTGCGCGCCACGGGCGACGACATCATCATATTGCTGCGTACTTAATACTGTACCAGCCCCTACAATAGCCTGTGGAAATGTTTTAGCTATTTTTTCAATGGCATCCAAAGCGGCTTCTGTGCGTAATGTTATTTCAAACACATTAATACCGCCATCGAGCAAGGCCTGTGCAAGAGGTATAGCAACAGCAAGATCCTTAATGACCATCACGGGTACAATAGGTGAAGCTTCAAATACAGCACTGACATTCTTTTGAGCGATCATGATACATCTCCATTAAAAAATATACTGGCGCCCTGATCTGCCGGGCTAACCGATTGTCTAAACAGTTGAAAATATTCGCGACCATAGCCACTTTCATAATTAGTCTTTGGTGGGGTTGCCGCAGAACGATCGCTAAGATCAGTGCCGCACTCAATGGTGCCCTTGATTGCGTCGATACTTACCAAATCGCCATCTTCAAGTAACGCGATTGCACCACCTTTTGCGGCTTCTGGCGTCACATGCAGTACGGCAGGAACCTTACCCGATGCACCCGATAATCTTCCGTCGGTGACTAACGCAACGCTATGCCCTTTGTTCATCAGATTGCTCATAATTGGCATGAGTTTATGCAGTTCTGGCATGCCGTTCATACATGGCCCGTTAAATCGAACAACAACGATATAGTTGCCGTTCAGAATGCCTTGTTCATAGGCTTCAACAACATCGTTTTGATCACTAAAAACTTTGACCTCGCCAGTCACCACAAGGTTGCTTGCTTCAATTGCTGATATCTTCATGACACCACGACCCAAATTGCCTTTTAGCAACTTTAAACCGCCTTTAAATTTGAACGGAGCGTCTGATGTTGCGATGACATTTGATTCGCTAATATCATCGAGCTCCCTAAAGACCAACTCACCTTCTGCGGATAGGCTAGGCGATTTTAGATAGTCGCTCATTGACCCATAAACCGGCTGAACATCCATATGCAATAAATTTAATGTATTGAGTTGGCTTAGTAGCCTCGGTGTACCGCCTTTGTGTTGAAAGGCGTTAATATCATCACTACCGTTGGGGTAAATACTGACTAACAATGGCACAACTTCTGACAATGCATCGATGTCTTCCCATGTTAAAATGAGGCCTGCAGCACGAGCGATAGCAATCATGTGAATGGTATGGTTTGTTGACCCTCCTGAAGATAGCAAAGCGACTAAACCGTTCACTAGGGTCTTCGCGGAAAACGTTTCTGCTAAAGGCCGATAGTTATCTGATCCACGCGATAAAGATGCAACGTGGCGGCTGATAAATTTAGTTAGTTCAAGTCTTAATTCATCATCTGGGTGTACAAATGCAGAACCTGGTAGCATTAAGCCCATGGCTTCAAATACCAATTGATTAGTATTTGCGGTGCCATAAAAAGTACAAGTTCCATGAGAATGGTAGGCTGAACATTCTGAAGCCAGCAAAGCTTCTTTGCCCACTTCACCACTTGCAAACTTTTGGCGTACCTGTGATTTTTGATCATTCGATATGCCACTGGCCATCGGTCCGGCGGGCACAAACGCCGTAGGTAAATGCCCAAAAGCCAGTGCGCCCATTAATTGGCCTGGTGCAATTTTGTCGCAAATCCCAAGCAATAAAGTGGCATCAAATATATTGTGACTCAACGAAACGGACGTCGCCATTGCGATGGTATCTCTGGAAAACAAAGACATTTCCATGCCCACCTGCCCCTGCGTGACACCGTCGCACATAGCAGGAACACCCCCTGCAACTTGCGCCGAGTGACCCTCACCAAAAAGAACTTTCTTAATAGTATCTGGGTAATCTTTATAAGGTTGATGTGCGCTTAACATATCATTGTAGGCCGTTACAATGGCCACATTGGAGCGCTGCTTATCTAATATTTTTTGCTTTTCTTGCTCTTCAAAAGGGGCAACAGCATGCGCTAAGTTTCCACAGCTCAATGCATCTCTATTTGGCTTTTGATTTGCCTGAATTCGTATTTTCTCTAGATACTCTTTACGGGTATTCTGGCTGCGATGCTCTATCTCATGAGTAACTTTTGCAACGATTGGATTCACAATGTCTCTCCTCGTTTAGCTGACGCACTGCCTGATAATGCCGCAAGTGCTGATTCAACAATACGTTCTATTGGCTGATCAATTGAGATTGCGATGGCTTCATCGGCATTCGGTTCAATCAATGTGTCGAACTGACTTTCTAATAGCTTTCGCCCTGCAAAATAATGGTTAACACGCTCTCGCATTCGCGACCATATAAGTTCAATGGAACCGTGCAGGTATATAAAAGTAACTTGTTGATTTCCCTCCTTTAGTAGGGATCGGTACATTGGTGTTAGTGCTGAACAGGCTAATACCAAACCATCTTTTTTTTGAATAACGCCATTAAGTGTCTGCAACCAAGCTAAGCGATCTTCATCGGTCAACGGTATGCCACGGCTCATTTTTTCGATACTTGATTCGGCGTGATAATGATCACCATCGACATACTCTACGCCCAGCCGTTTAGCGAGTTCAGCTGCAATCGCCGACTTGCCACAGCCAGAAACGCCCATTACAACAATCTTTAATGTTGTTGGTTTCAAAATATCAGTAAGGACCGTCATGTTTATTTCCACCACAGAGCAATTTCAGGAAATAAAATCACTAATGTCAGCGCTAGAATTTGCAAACAAATAAATGGAATGAGCGATACAAATATTTCACCCAATGATATGTCTTTTGGCGCAACCGATTTAAGATAAAAGGCAGCCGGACCAAATGGAGGCGATAAAAATGACACTTGCATGTTCAATGTAAATACCACACCGAACCAAATTGGGTCTAACCCTAAACCTGTAATGATGGGTACAAAAATAGGCATCGTCAGCAACGCCACGCCCACCCAATCTAAAAACATGCCAAGAATAAGTAGAATAACCATCATAATGAGGACTGTGCCCATTACGCTGCCATTACTCCAAGATAAAATCAGTGACTCTACAAAGTCGATGCCACCCATTAAGTTATAAACACCAACCAATGCGGTTGCACCAATACCTATCCAAATAATCATGCCGCAGGTACGCATGGTAGCTTGGGCACTTTCTTTAAGGACAGTCCAAGTAAGCTCTTTACGAATTGCAGCGCTAATGGCAATACCAACAACACCCAGCGCCGACGCTTCCGTTACCGAAGCGATACCACCATAAATACTACCCAATACCGCTGTAACCGTTAAAAATGGAAACAACAAAGCCCGAACGTAATTGACGTTTTTTAAATCGTCTTCACGCAGTTCTTCTGCCGATGGAATGGGCGCTTTAGCGGGGTTAAGTTTTGCGACGACCAGTACATAAATAATATAAAAACTCGCCAACATGAGAGCAGGTACAAAAGAGGCCTTAAATAAATCACCTATTGAGACGTTCGCTGTTAAGCCGTAAATAATAATGACAATGCTAGGCGGTAACATTGTTCCCAGAGCACCACCTGCGGCCGTTGTTCCTATGGCTAACTTGCGATCATAGCCTAAGCGCAGCATTTGCGGTAACGCAAGAATACCGAGTAAAACAGTTTCACCGCCAATAACACCTGACATAGATGCCAGCACAACGGCTACCAATAGTGTCTGAACAGCAACGCCACCGTTAAGTTTTCGACCCACTTTTTTCATCGCATCGAATAAATCTGTCGCGATACCAGACCTATCTAACAATGCCGCCATCATCACGAACATAGGGACGGCTAAAAATACATAGCTGCCAACAAAGCTAAATACACGGCTCGAAACAACACCCAAGGCATCTATTCCAAACCATCCAACCGCAGCAAAAACAGCAACAAGCCCAGTAACAAACGCCAACTGCATTCCAGTTAACAGTAATATAATCATCAGGCCAAGCATGATCAGACTGACCCAACCAATACCTAAGGCAGACAGCTCAAACATTATTTAGTACTCCGAAACGCTGCGATCTCTTGAACCAAATGCAGCAAGAATTGCAAAAACATGATCGAAAAAATTATAAGAATCCATAATTTAGTGAGTGCAGGAAACGCCGGATCCCAAGCCGAACCAGAGCTCTCTAACTTAAAGCCGCCCCATGGAGAGTACCAAGCCGCAGAAACCATATGAAAGGAGGCATAGACCATCAAACCACTAAATAACATCCCCATTAGGTGATGAAACACATTCAAAATTCGACGTGTTTTGCCAGAGACAATGTCGTAAATAAGCACTACACGAACGTGTCGATTTGTGGCCAGTGCATAGCTACCACCAAGTACAAACAACAAACCGCCAATAAAGGATGCAGATTCGTGAACCCACATGGTCGGCATGTTAAACACGTATCGCATTACAACTTCATAGAACGAGATTAGGACAGTCAGCAAGAACAAGAGGCTTGCCACATCGCCCAACCATTTCATGGCATGGTCTAAGAAGTTTTTAGGTTCATGTTCTTGTGTGTCAGACTCATGGGTCGACATAGTGAATCCTCTTGAGATTTAAAATTCAGGAGAGCATTGCGCTCTCCTTTAAACTAAGACTCTAGAAATAATTAGAGCAGACCCGAAGTTTCCATATACTCAATTAGCACCTTGTAGGCTTTTTCAGCGCTCGGAGATGCTTTAGCAGCTTTTTCCCACTCAGTCTTTGCAATAGCACGGAATTTCATTCGCTCCTCTGCAGACCAGTCATGAATAGTAATGCTCGGGTTTGCACGCGCTTCTGAAACAGCAACGGCATCGGCCATTTTTAATTCATTTGTAATGTTGTAAGAGAAATCTCGCGATGCAACTTTTAAAATCTCACGCAAATCTTCAGGCAGCTTGTTCCACTTTTTGCTACTCATTGATATATCAATCAAAGGTAATGAGTGAAAGCCTGGGTAAACTGGATGCTGAGCTACATCATGCATGCCTTGTGCATGGTTGGTTGAGAATACGGTGTAATCCGCAGCGTCAATAACCCCCTTACTTAATCCAGTAAAGACTTCTGAGCCTGGTAAATTAACAGGTGATGCTCCTGCTGCTGCAAATACCTTTTGCACCATGCCTTCAGGTGCGCGCATTTTTAATCCTTTAAGGTCGGCAACGCCATTAAGCGGTACTTTAGAAACAAAAGCTTCTAAACCCGTTGTAGAAGCGGCAATAAATTGAACGCCGTAGGGTGCATACAACTCTTCCATTAGTTCGTTACCGCCGCCAAAATTCATAAACTGAAGCAGCTGTGTCGTATCTGACCATGCCCCCACAGTTCCTCCTAACAACGCAAAAGCTGGGTCTTTACCCGCGAAGTAGCTAGTCGACGTAATGTGGCCATCTAGGATACCCAGCTTCATCGCGTCCATCGTTTCGGTGTGTTTAACAACGGCACCCGTTGGCAATAGATCAATATCGATACGGCCGCCCGACATTTTTTCCACTCGGTCGGCCCAATCTTGCTGAAGTTCAAAATTCTTCACGCCCGCAGGGTCTGAAGATTGGAACTTAAATTTAAAGTCTGCACTGAAAACGGTTGAAGACATTAATCCAGCGGCTACGAGGGTGACTATCGCTTTGGAAGTAAATTTTTTCATCACGAAAACCTTAAGTTAATTGATTGTTATTGTTGTTTCATCGAACGGGAAGCTTACTTAAATTCTAGCATGTTACCCGTAACGCAAAAACCATGTTACGGGTAACAATTGAATTTTTCAATACTTTCAGAGTGATTTTTAACTAGTGGGATCCTTAACGCCGTTTGAAGAAAACGGCCAAACTCGGTTTATTGTACTTTTAAAATGAGCAAAGATTAGCTCGAAGAGTCTTTCAGCTTAAAAAACTACAGTTTACCTGGAGGCTATTGGCTCAGAGGTTTGGAATATGAACTTACAAACAAAAAACCTCGTAGATCGAGGCTTTTAAAAATTAACAATTGTTATTAACTTAAATTATTATCACTGATATCACACAGCCGCCACATGCTAAAGTATCAGGTGGCGGGGATGATTACATTTGTAGAATGCCGACGCCCAGTAACGAAGGCAGTCCGGTTATTCAATGCGTTTAGCCATTGCTTTACGTAATAGTTCATGTTGCTCTAACTTTGCTAAGAGAAATTCCCAAAAGGCCCTAATTTTTGCAGAATTACGCATTTCTTTGTGCGTCAACAACCAAAGCTCCACACCAAACCGTTCAGGCAAGGTATAGATTTCATTTAACGCGTTATCACCATTCGTTGGTAACAACGCCACGCCCAAACCGGCCTCGGCGAAGCCTTGACCCTCGTCTATACCATTGCACAAAATAGCCTTTGGGCATTCCTGAAACGCACTGTCGTACCACCGCAGTGATGGCGTACTTGCCGTTTGGTATCCGATCAAGGGTAGCCGTTTGATTTCTTCTAAAGACATCAGCCGACCTTCATAATATTCATCGTGAACGAACAAAGACCAATTCGTTCTGCCTAGGCATCTTCCGACCAGATTATCGGGTGCTTTATTCGTACCGCGAATGGCAATGTCTGCTTCTCGCCTCTCCAAATCGAGCTGCACGTTGCTTTGGATGACTTCAAATTGAATCTGTGGGTACAGCGTTCGAAATTCCTTCAAAACAGACGGTAAAAACGTGTTGGCCGCCTGAAGAGGCACGGTAATCCGAATGAGCCCTTTCAATTCAGTTTTTTGCCCAGAGACAATCTCGTCAATAGCATCCATGCTGTCGGAAACGTTTTTGGCATGCCGAATTACCTGTTCACCAATATCGGTTAAGCGGTAGCCCTGACGATCGCTAACGAATAGCTGGGCACCAATGCCCTTTTCTAACGCTTGTATTCTCCGCCAAACGGTCGTGTGACTTACTTTCATAGCCTCGGCGGCTTCCTGTAATTTTCCAAACTCCGCTATTGCCAGAATAAATCGTATATCGTTCCAATTCATAATTATTTCATATTTGCAAATAAACTTTGCAAAGTTAACTATTTATTTGCAGAACAGCAAGAGTAAACTGCTAAACATAACTAATAGGAGTTTTAACATGATTCATACAGATACCCTTATCATCGGTGGTGGCTTTTCTGGTGCTAAAGTGGCGCAGAAATTAGCCGCAGCAGGCATTAATACGCTCATGCTGGACCGGAAAGATTACTTCGAAGTGACCTACGCAACATTACGGAACGTCACAGCACCTGAATTACTCCCTAAAAGCCCCCGTAAACGTTACACCGATTTTCTGGCCGGAAAATTTATCCACAGTGGTGTTTCCGAGATGAATCAACACCAAGTCATTCTTGAAAACGGCGAAACTATTACCTTTCGACAAGCAATCATCGCCACGGGCTCCCGCTATGAAACGATGCCGATGGTCAAAAGTAATAACAGCCTCGTGCTGGAAATGAGAAATCAGGAACAAATAAAAACACGACAAGATATTCAGGCCGCAAAAGATATTCTTATTCTAGGCGGAGGCGTTGTCGGTGTAGAGCTTGCAGGCGAAATAGCAGCGGCCTTTCCAGAGAAAACTGTCACGCTAGCACATAGCCAATCAACTCTTTTAGACACCTTTAAACCTAAGGCACAGAAACTTGCATTTAAGCAATTAGAAGCACTCGGTGTAAAAATTGAGACGAACCGACTGTATCGAGCCGAAGGTGATCGGTACCAAGACGCCAACACTGGTCACACCATAACGGCTGACTTGGTATTTTCGGCTATCGGAACTCAACCAAACTCCGAATTTCTTAAACCACATTTATCGGCCGCACTAAACAAACAAGGCTACGTAAAAGTAGACGCCTATTTTCAAGTTGAAGGCTACGATAACCTTTATTCACTTGGGGATATTGCGAATACCGGAAGCCCAAAACTAGGTTACGTAGCGGGTATGCAGGCGGACTTGCTGGTTAAAAATATCCTTGCTACAAAAGCCGGGAAAAAGGCTCAACCCTATAAACCTATGACAAAAATGATGGCCCTAGTGCCCACCGGACCTAATACAGGTTTAGTGCAACTGCCATTTGGTGTGACTAAAGCAAAATTCATGGTTAACATGAAACAACGAGACCTGTTTATTGAAAAAACATTCGATGGCTTAGACGCTCAGCCTGATGATGAGGGTTCATTCAATGCGCAGAAAGCGTAATTATTGACCAGATTTATTTAAGCAATCAATTATTTGTAATAACCGTCGTAAAAAACGATTTATGAATATTTTTGTGATTGCAGGAGTGAGAGTGCACTTTTGTAGGAAAGTTTTGGTTTCCTATTTACTGAGCCTTTTTGGTGTAGCTCTCAACGAGCAGGCATTCTGCTCAAGATACTTCTCACTCTTATCTGCATTAAATTCAGCAACGTCCCTGCAACTCTCAACATCCATATTTATAACCCCTAAATAAAGCATCTATCTTACTAGAAGCCATTTTGCCTTTCTTCAGGCATTAAAAAGCCCTTAACTAAAGGGCTTTAGAATTGGGCTTTAGGCGATAAAGCTCAGTGGAATGCTAGAACGGAATATCATCATCAAAGTCGTCAAAGCCACCGGCTGGCGGTGCTGGCTGGCTTGGTGCTTGTGCTGGGGCTTGCTGTGGTTGCTGGTACCCGCCACCTTGTTGCGGTGCGCCAAATCCGCTTTGTTGCTGTGGTGCAGCTTGCTGAGGCTTAGGCTGGTTGTAACCGCCTTGCTGTTGTGGTTGCTGGTAGCCACCTTGTGCAGGTGCCGCTTGACCAAAGCCACCGCCTTGTTGCTGGTTGTCGCTACGGCCGCCAATGAACTGCATTTCGTTGCCGACGATTTCAGTTGAATAACGATCTTGACCGTTTTGATCTTGCCACTTACGGGTTTGTAATCGGCCTTCGATATATACCTGTGAGCCTTTTGACAAATATTGCGAAGCGATTTCGGCGGTACGCCCAAACAATACAATGCGGTGCCATTCTGTCACATCGGTACGGTTACCTTGGTCATCGGCGCGGCCTAACTCGTTAGTGGCCACGTTTAAATTCACAATTTGAGTGCCTGAAGCAGTTGTACGCACTTCTGGATCTTGGCCTAAGCGGCCCAAAATAATTACTTTATTTACTGTACCTTTCGCCATAACGAATTCCTATCGATATCAATTCTTTCTAAAATGAGTGTTAAGCCGGCTTTGATTGTGGCGAACTCTTAAGAACGAGTAGCATAACACTCCATAGAATATTCGCTACTACACCCAGTATTGCAATGCCTAAAAAACCAGCCAATGTATAAACATAACCACCTGCGATGCCACCTATTGCCGCACCTAAAAATTGTGAGGTTGCAAACACGCCCATGGCGGTGCCTCGCACACCGGGCTCTACTCGCCGGCTCAACAATGAAGGCAGTGTAGCCTCTACAAAGTTAAACCCCACAAAAAACAACCAAAGTGCGAAAGCGCTGAACCATAGCCCGCTATAACTGGCTAAAGACCCAAGCGCGACAACCATGAATGCGGCAGCCATTTTCAAATAAGGCAGCTGGGCTTGCCTTTTCTCAGCAAACATCATCATGGGCGCCATGCCTATAAACGCCAATACCATTACGGGTCCATACACCCAACCCAGTTGTTCCGAGGCTAAGCCACGCTCGACTAATATTAGTGGCAACCCAACAAAGACCGACGTCATCGTGACATGCAAAAGAAATATCCCAGTGCTCAGCACTCCGACAAATGGGTTTTTGATGACGGTGCCGATTAAACTGGTTTTTACCTGCCGCTCTTCATGAACACGAGCGTCTGGCACGGGTGGTAACTTTGCAACAATGAGCATACTGACTAGCGCTAACCCAGCCGTAAACCAAAATAGACCGGACAACCCCGAAAACCCACTGATAATGGGACCTAAAACCACAGCAACCACAAAGCTTGCACCAATCACAGCCCCTACAATGGCCATCGACTTTGAGCGTTCTTCTTCTCGCGTGTAATCAGCTAACATTGCTAGCACGACACTTGAGATAGCTCCAGAGCCTTGCAGCGCCCGACCAACGATCATGCCGAACACATTGTTGCTAAAGGCACATAATAAACTGCCGATTAAAAATAACACCAAACCAAAATAAATCAGCGGCTTACGACCATAACGGTCAGACAGGCTACCAAAGGGTATTTGCAATAAGGCTTGCGTAACCCCGTAAATACCTAATGCCACTCCTAACAATAAAGGTGTCGCTTCCGACAATTCTTGCCCATAGAGCGTTAATACCGGCAACACCATGAACAAACCCAACATACGAGAGGCGTACAACATTGCCAAACCCGATAGGGCTTTGCGTTCTAGACTATTCAGCGCCATGAGCTTTGGGGCTTCCTCAATTACTGTTTATTTCGGTCGCGAATTCTATCAGAGACTTGCGATAAAGTAATAAAAAACACTAGATAACTGGTTGTTCATACAGTATATTTGCATTGCCTTTCGAATTTCACGCACTCGAAATGCAGATCCAACAGAGTAATCCAATCCGACTCCCCAGCCGTATTGGTCTATTCTGATGCGGAGGGTAAAACCTCCGCTGGATCTTCTTAGAAAATTATGTTTTCTTTGCTCCCTTGCATCATTCATTATCGAGGTTCTAATGGGCACAATTTCCGTCCAAGGCGCACGCACTCATAACTTAAAAGACATCACTATTGACATTCCTCGCGATAAACTCGTGGTTATTACCGGTTTATCAGGTTCCGGAAAGTCTTCACTTGCGTTCGATACACTATATGCCGAAGGGCAGCGTCGCTATGTAGAATCTTTATCTACCTATGCTCGCCAATTCTTATCCATGATGGAAAAGCCAGATGTTGACCACATCGAAGGTCTGTCTCCTGCCATTTCAATTGAACAAAAGACAACCAGCCACAACCCTCGCTCTACCGTTGGTACTACAACTGAAATTTACGATTACTTACGCCTTTTATTTGCCAGAGTGGGCGTTCCGCGCTGCCCAGAACATGGCGAAGCATTAGAAGCACAAACGGTTAGCCAAATGGTCGATCAAGTCGTCGCGCTCCCTGAAGGCAGCAAATTAATGCTGTTAGCACCGTTGATCCGTGATCGCAAAGGTGAGCATTTACATGTATTTAACGAGTTAAAAGCGCAAGGTTTTGTACGTGTACGTTTAGATGGCACTGTAATGGACCTAGACGAAGTTCCTGAGCTCGATAAACGTAAAAAGCACACCATTGAAGCCGTTGTCGATCGCTTCAAAGTGCGAGATGACATAAACCTACGCTTAGCCGAATCGTTTGAAACTTGCCTTGCATTAACAGGAGGCATTGCCCAGATTACTTGGATGGATGGCGATGGTGAAGACATGGTGTTTTCAAGCAAATTCGCTTGCCCTGTCTGTGGTTACTCTATTACCGAGTTAGAGCCAAGAATGTTTTCATTCAACAACCCGGCCGGTGCTTGTGGCGAATGCGATGGTTTAGGGTTAAAGCAATTTTTTGATTTAGACAAAGTAATCAGAGACCCAAAGCTGACCTTAGCCGAAGGTGCCATTATGGGCTGGGATCGCCGGTCCGTTTATTATTTTAGTCAGCTCACCTCGCTCGCTAAACATTATAAAGTCGATATTGAAAAACCCTTTGGCAAGCTGCCGAAAAAATTTCAAAAGACCGTGCTCGAAGGCAGCGGTGATGTTGAAATTGAATTTAACTATGTGAACAGCCGAGGGTCGGTGTATAACCGTCGCCATCCTTTTGAAGGCGTAGTACCAAATATAGAGCGGCGCTACCGCGAAACAGACAGTAACGCGGTACGTGAAGAGTTCTCTAAACTAATGGCCGAGCAAGCCTGCCCGAGTTGCCATGGTAGCCGCCTGAAGGAAAGCTCGCGCAATGTCTTTATTGAAGGCATTACGTTACCTGAAGTTACCCGTATGTCGATAGCCGATGCCGTCGCCTACTACAATAAGTTAAAGCTACAGGGCGCACGTGCACAAATTGCCGATAAAATTTTAAAAGAAATTATTCAACGGCTCACCTTTTTAGAAAACGTCGGTTTAGACTATTTATCACTCGATCGAAGCGCCGATACTTTATCGGGCGGTGAAACTCAACGAATTCGCTTAGCCAGCCAGATTGGTGCAGGCTTAGTTGGCGTAATGTACATTTTAGATGAGCCATCTATTGGTTTGCATCAGCGTGATAATGATCGTCTCTTAAAAACACTGACCAATTTACGCGACATGGGCAACACAGTCATTGTGGTTGAACACGATGAAGACGCCATTATGACAGCCGATTACGTATTAGACATTGGCCCAGGCGCAGGTGTTCATGGTGGCCAAGTCATTGCCGCTGGCACACCGAAGCAGGTCATGAAAAACAAAAATTCCATCACCGGGCAATACCTTAGCGGCAAGAAAAAAATTGATGTTCCAAAGCAACGATTACCGATAGATCCAGATAAGCAATTGGTTATTAAAGGGGCTTCGGGCAACAACCTGAATGATGTGACATTAGAAATACCGGTTGGCTTATTCACTTGTATTACAGGTGTTTCAGGGTCAGGGAAATCAACTCTAATAAACCGCACACTTTACCCGCTAGCCGCGACCGAATTGAATAACGCAACCACCTTAACGGCTGCACCCTATAAATCGGTTCAAGGGTTAGACCACTTCGACAAAGTCGTAGATATTGATCAAAGCCCGATTGGACGTACTCCCCGCTCCAACCCAGCAACCTATACGGGAATTTTTACCGCAGTACGTGATTTATTTGCCGCAACACAAGAAGCACGCTCACGCGGTTATGCTCCGGGGCGCTTTAGTTTTAATGTCAAAGGTGGCCGTTGTGAAGCTTGCCAAGGCGATGGCTTAATTAAAGTTGAAATGCACTTTCTAGCCGATATATACGTGGCATGTGATGTTTGCCAAAGTAAACGCTATAACCGCGAAACTCTAGAGGTACGTTATAAAGGCAAAAACATTCATGAAGTGCTCGATATGACGATTGAAGACGCCTCTGAATTTTTTGAAGCTATTCCTGCGCTATCTCGTAAATTACAAACATTGATGGACGTTGGTTTGTCTTATGTAAAACTGGGCCAAAGCGCCACTACGCTTTCTGGTGGTGAGGCACAGCGAGTTAAACTAGCACGCGAGCTATCAAAACGAGACACTGGCAGTACCTTATATATTTTAGATGAACCTACCACTGGCTTGCACTTCCAAGACATTAAGTTACTGCTCGATGTATTACATCGACTTCGTGATAACGGAAATACCGTGGTCGTTATTGAGCACAACTTAGATGTCGTTAAAACGGCCGACTGGGTTGTCGATTTAGGGCCAGAAGGTGGCGTAAAAGGCGGTAACATTGTAGCAGCTGGAACGCCAGAGCATATTGCAAAAGATAAGGCATCGGCTACAGGTAAGTACTTAAAGCCGCTACTCGAAAAAGGCTAAGTAGCTTTAAAAATCGGTGAGCGGTTACGCTTACCGATTGTAAAGTGCAAATTCCTTTTTAATATAAGACTTCACATCAAACCCAAAAGAACCGTTCGCCAATTCTTTTAAAATGGTAAACCCTTCAGGGTTTTTACTCGCCAAATTTACTACTCGTTCAAATGGTGTCGGCTGTTTTTTCTCATCACTGACTATTAGAATTTTACTGCTAGAAGGGTCTAGTTCATTTGCCCCAATCACCACGGCTACCTCACCAGATTTAAGCTCTACTAAGCAACCCACTGGGTATACGCCGATGCACTTTACAAACTCTTTTGTCAGTGCTTCGTCAAACTGAGTACCCATATTTTTTAATAAAATATCGAGCGCAAACTCAGATGATTTAGGGGTTCCGTACACTCGGTCACTGGTCATCGCATCGTACGCATCTACGATAGAAACCAACTTAGCGTAATATGGAATGGTATCTCCGTCTAAACCTCTTGGATAACCTTTTCCATCGATGCGCTCATGATGAGAGTGCGCTACTTCTACTGCATGCCGATGGTTACCTCCCATCGACATTAATATGTTACGCCCAAAAGTTGTGTGCTGGGCCATCATCCTGGCTTCACCCGCATTGAATCGATCGGGCTTGTTGAGCACTTCAATAGGAATCTTTGATTTGCCTACGTCGTGTAACAAACCACACAGTGCCACTGTTTTAATCTCGAAATCGAGTAACCCTAAATGCCTAGCAAAGGTTGCACACAATATACACACATTCATACTGTGCTCAGCCGTGTAGTTATCTTTACTTTTTATTTGACTTAAAAACCGCAACGCGTCTTTATTGGATAACACGCTGTCAACAATCTCTTCGACAGCCTGGCGGCATTCGTCCATGTTAATGTTTCGGCTGAATCGCAGGCCATCTATCACGGTATTGGCCATAGACCTTGCCGAATCAAAGGTAACTCGAGCAGAGTCAACGGCCTTTTCGAATGGCACCTGATCTTTATAGGCAACAGGAATATCGGTTACTGGCCCATCAACACCTGGTCTACGTGTTTTTCCGTTTCTGTTTTTGGGTTTCGCCGCCAACATACGTTTAAAGGCTTCTACTTCTTCCATCTTTACTTGCACAAATACTTGTTCACATTGGGCTTGCAGCTGATAGATTTCTTCTTGGGATTTAATGATAAACCCTTGAAGTAAGAAGTTTGTTTCTTTCCAAGGGCGATCCAGGCTAACAATATTCATTCCAATTTCTAAATCTGAGACTGAGATTGGAACATCATGATATTGAAGGTGCTTCATACGTGTAGAACCTCAAAGCGGCTGCTTGGTATTTGAACAGTAAAAGATGAATATACTCAGTATAGCAAAGTAAATAATTTTCGCTGGTAACGTGCGGCTAACGCATCTCCCGCTGGTAATCCACTGATCACATCTAAGAATATTTTCTTAGCGCCGCCGTCAAGGTAGTTTATATCCGCCTTTAATACGTCTAACAACAACTCTAACGCTTCTTCAACCCGTTCGACCTGACTGTATTGAACGCCCAGCTCATATTTGAGCTCGGTGTTTTCTGGGTCTGTTTCCAGCTTAGCTTGTAATTCGCGTAATTCAGGGGTGTCAGCGGCCTCTTTCATCAATTCAATTTTGGCCATAATTGGCTCATAACTTGGATGAAGTTTTTGCTCTAAACTAGCTTCAGATAAAACAGCTTCAGCTTCTGACCAGCGTTTCAAAGATACATAACATTCCGCAATCAGAATGGCGACCTCGAAAACTTCCTCACTTAATGTATAAGCTTCTAACAGCAGAGGCAGAGCCTTCTGGAAATCCTGCTGTTCCATCAGCTGCTGGGCTGCTTGCGCTTTTAATTGCCATTCACTGGGTAAAAAAGGCGCTATCTTTTCACGGATAACACTTTCTGGCTCGGCACCTTGAAACGCATCAACGGGCTGTCCATCTTTAATGAGTGCTACGGTTGGTAAGCTTTGAACGCCAAAATTTGCTGTTATTGCCTGTTGTTCATCGGCATTTACTTTAGCTAACAGCAGCTGGCCATCGTATTCTGCCGCCAATTTTTCAAGAATGGGTCCTAAAGCTTTGCAAGGTGCACACCAGTCTGCCCAGAAATCAAGCAACACAAGTCTCTGCTTAGATTCTTCAAACATAATGTGTTGGAAATTTTCCTGCGTTACGTCTACAACGTGACTCTGCATGTGACCTCACCCTCATTTAAATTCAAAAGACCCTATTATGCGGCTAAATCGGTAAATCTCCAATTATTCCGACTAGCGCTCTAGAGCTGGCCTCGTTAAAATGACTCTTTTATTCTCCGACGATTCAGTCTGGATTATTTTTAAGGGGTTTCTAATGAAAAAAGGCGTTCTTATCGCCCTCAGCGTGCTGATTGTGGTTGTGTTAGTCGTCACCGGTATTTGGTGGCTTAAGCCGAAGGAAACAGGGGAAAACCCCTCAAACATCATTGTTAGCGATGCTGAAACTCGCCACTTTAAAGCATTGACGTTAAAAAATGGTCTTAAAGTTGTTTTAGTATCAGACCCCAGCGCCGAAAAAGCGGCCGCTGCGATGAACGTATTTGTCGGCTCATGGGCAAACCCTAAAGACAAGCAGGGCCTAGCTCACTTTTTAGAACACATGTTATTTCTCGGTACCGAAAAATACCCCGAAGCCGATGCCTACCAACAATTTATTGAAAAGAACGGTGGCAGCGACAATGCCTATACCAGTTCGGAAAACACTCTGTACCATTTTGATATTAACGCGCCGGCATTACCTGAAGCACTCGACCGCTTTGCACAATTTTTTATTGCACCATTATTTGACCCTGTTTACTCCGACAGAGAAAGAAATGCTGTTCACTCAGAATATAGCGCGAGCCTACAAAATGACGGCCGACGCATTGAAGATGCTATCCGCGAAGTGGTCAACCCGAATCATCCTGCTGCCATGCTCAGCGTTGGTACATTAGATACATTAGCAACTGATAACATGAGTGACAGGCTGAAACAATTTTACAAAGAGCATTATGTTTCCTCGCGTATGGCTTTAGCGATTTACGCGCCACAATCGATGGATCAACTTGAAACCTGGGTAACGGAAAATTTTAGCGGCATTCGAGACATAGACAGTAATGCCCCGATTTATGATCAAGCCCTTCTTTCTCCCAGCCAGTTGCCGTTGTTACTAGAGGTTGAACCCCGCAGTGAACTTCGCCAACTAAACTTTAGATTTCCAATAGAAGGCACCGCCAAATCGATAGCAAACCGACCAGAAAACTACGTTGCCCACCTGCTTGGGCATGAATCAACTGGGTCTTTATTATCTGAGTTGAAGAGCAAGGGATGGGCAGAGCAACTTTCCGCCGGCTCTTACGGATTAACGGAATCAAATACTACCTTTAACGTAACTATTGATCTCACTCCCGAAGGTGTTGAAAACTGGGAGGCTATTGGTGAGCTATTATTTGCTCAAATAGAGCTAATATCTAACCAGGGTATTCAGCAATGGATATTTGATGAACAACAACAAATCAATGAAATTGGGTTCCAATTTTCTGAAAAAGTTTCAGCTGGCCAAACTGCAACCGTGCTTGCGGAGCGTTTACGTTACTACCCAATGGAAAAATTACTTTCAGGTCCATTTCGCATGGAAAGCTTTAATCCCGATCAAATTAAAGCCGTATTAAAAAAGCTCAAACCTGATAATGCATTGATTGTGCTGACGCATCCAAGCGCAAAGACTACAAAGTTGAGTCAATATTACCAAACCCCCTATGGCGTTAGTGACCTACCGGGCAATTTACTCGCTAATTGGCGTTCACCCACGCTAGAGACCAACTTAGCGTTACCTACACCTAACCCATTTATACCATCTCAATTAACGGTTTATCCGTTAGAGCATGAAGAATCTGGTTTGTTTTCAGCCAACCCGCAGCGAGTAATTACAGAAGAGAATATCACCGTTTGGTTTGAACAAGATGATAAGTTTAAAACACCCAAGGTGGATGTTCACATTCTGCTCGAAACCGATTTCGCTAACCAGTCAGCGTTAAATAGTTCAGCAACATCACTATACTTAATGCTCATCAATGATGCGCTTAATGAAGTTCGCTATGAAGCGAGTTTGGCAGGTTCCGGGTATGGCATTAGCTTAGTGGATAATGGCCTCCTTATTCGCCTGTATGGTTATCAAGATAAACTTCAACTGCTGCTCGACACCCTTTTATTAGAACTTGCGGAGCATGAAATTAATGCAGATCGTTTGGCGGTAAAACGCGAAGAATTTTTACGTAATTTAAGAAATGCAGATGAAGAACCCGTGATTAGCCAAGTGGTGCGGCGATTTAACGAATGGCTAATCAGCAATACATTTTCTGTTGAGGCAAAGCTCGAAGCCGTGCAACAACTTACTAAAGCTCAGCTGGAAGAATCACGCGTTCAATGGTTAACATCAAGCAAACTCAATGTGCTCATTCACGGCAATTTAGTTAAAGACGATGCTATTCGTTGGACGAATCGAATTAACTCTATCATCCCACAACAGGGTTCCGCCAACGTCAGCCGGCAGTTAGCAAAGATACCTACCCGTACCTTTGTCGATTCTATATTTATAGATCACTCTGACTCAGCTTTTTTACAATATTACCAAGGTGAAAACGCCTCTCTTAGAGAGCGAGCATTATATGCGCTACTAGCTGATATGATCAGCGCGCCCTATTTTACCGAACTAAGAACAAAAGAGCAGCTTGGTTATATTGTTATGGCACGACCCTATCCGCTTGATGGTCATCCTGGCATGGTGTTATATATCCAATCACCAAGTACAGACCCTGCTCTGTTGCAGCTTTACTCAGATCGTTTCTTAAGCCGTTACCGGCAAACACTGCAATCGTTGAGTGATGAAGAATTTAATATTTTTAAAGAAGGTTTAAAAACTAATTTGCTCGAAGACGATAAGAACTTATATCAGTTAAGCAGTCGTTATTGGAATAACATTCAAGATGAAAACTACAACTTTAACAGCTACCGTCGCATAGCCCACGAAGTTGATCAGATCAGCTTAGATGGATTTAAACGATTCTATGAGAATCGTGTATTGGCGGACAACGTACGTAGTTTATCACTGCACCAAATAGGAAAAGATATGAAAGCAGATTACAAAGACCATATGGAAAGTATTGTCGGCTTGTATCCTTTAGAAAAACCTAAGCAGTGGCCAGAAGATGTTTCTTGGGTTACACCGACCTTTAACAATCAATAATAGACAGCAATAAAAAACGGCGCATTATGCGCCGTTTTTTTACTCATAATTTTGTTCAAAAGGATTTCTAGGAATAATTATTAACACCTCTGTACCTTGATCAGATGCGTTAATATCTAATTGCCCATTAAGTAGCTGCGCCATGCGCCGAGCAACCACAAACGTAAGGCCAGGGCCAACATCTTGTCCATTTTCTAGAATAGCCACATATTCCGTTAATACTCGCTTTAATTGCTCTTCAGAAAGTACGCGCCCATCTATTGCAAATGTTATCCGTAAAGCATCGCCAATATCTGCATCCAAATAGCCAATTAAATGCACCGTAAGTTTTGTATCGTGGTTCATTCTGATCAGTGCGCGTGCTACCCGCGATAATAAATTTTCTAACCAGAGTTCATCGGCCATTATAGGCATATGATCTTCTGGGTTATCTAACTTCACGGAAACTTTATGGCCTTTGCCAAATGCATTCCAATCGTCAACCAATGGACCTATTTGCTCAATAAAATTCATTTCATGGAGTTGTGGAATTTCAGATTTCAACTCTAATTTCGCTAAAGATTTTAAATCAAAAGCATACTGTTTCATCCCTTTCGCTCGAAACTCTACTTGTTGATTTAAATCATCACTTGACTGATGAGAAATTTCTATCAACTCATCCATGGCATGATCCAAGGCATTCGCCATGTTTTGCAAGGCGTGATCCTTTTCTTGGGTTGAATTTAAAACAATGCGTCTCAATTCACCTGATTTTTTTGAATCATACTCGTAACGATCAATTTTCAACCGAGCTTCTTGCACTTGCCGCTTAGTAGCACTATGGGCTTTATTTGTTTCAGCTAACTCGATTTGGGACTGATTCAAAGTTGCCAAGCTCGCGCCAACAGATACAACTAATAGGGACAGTATCGTGACTAGCTTCCACACCTCAACTTGGTTATAAAACAGCCAGATTGAAACTAAACCTAAAGCCAGCCAAGCCACCAACATAATTACTAAAAATTGCTTCAAACGAGATGCTTTTGTCACTCGTACACTCTCCAGAAAAAAGAGCAATAATTGCTCAATCAAAAAAAATATAAATATAAAGCTGCATTCTGCCAGATATCTACTAACTTTAGCAGTAGTATATAAATTCGTGAGTATTATGGACGTTAAATTAATTAACCCATTTGTAGAAGCCCTTTTAGAAGTGACTGAAAGTATGGCTCAACTGACGGGTGAAATAGGTAAGCCATCAATTAAGGTCGGAGACGATGCTCAAGGGGTTGTTAGCGGCTATATTTTATTAAATAGTTCAAGTAACAATGGGTCTTTATCAATCACCTTTACTGAAGACGTTCTTTTGGATATCTACCAAAAAATGCTCGGGGAGCCATTAGAGCAATTAGATGATTCGGCTTACGACTTAGTCGGAGAAATCACCAACATGGTATGTGGCGGTGCAAAACGCCGACTTAGTGAGCAAGGGCTTGAATTCGACTTAGCCACACCCAGTATTATAAAAGGCGAAGGGCATAAAGTAGAGCATTTAGACAATAAACCCGTTGTTGTTTTACCGTTTACATTTGAAAAGGGTGAAATTTTCATCGAAGTCTGCTTGAACCGTTGAGTTCAGGGTCATTTAAGCCTAGAATAAGCCTTATTTATTTGACCAAACGGACAACAATAATGACTCAGCTTCAAGAATCTGCCCGCAAAGCCTTATCCCTAATGGATCTTACTTCGCTTAACGACAACGATACCGATGCCGTTATTGAAGCTTTATGCCAACAAGCGAAAACACCTGAAGGGCACCCAGCTGCAGTCTGCGTTTATCCGAAATTTATAAAAACGGCTAAATCACAGCTAACGGCCTTAGAATTAGATCAAGTTAAAATTGCGACTGTTACCAACTTCCCGGATGGTAGCGACAATATCGAGCGCGCCGTAAATGAAACAATTCAAGCCGTTAAAGATGGTGCCGATGAAGTCGATGTTGTTTTCCCTTACCGCGCATTAATAGCAGGGAACACCGAAGTAGGCTATGAGTTAGTTAAGCAATGTAAAGCCGCCTGTGGCGACGCTGTTCAGTTAAAAGTCATCATTGAATCAGGTGAACTTAAAACAGATGCATTGATTAAAAGTGCATCTGAAATTTCAATTAATGCCGGTGCTGACTTCATTAAAACCAGTACTGGTAAAGTAGCCGTTAATGCCACCTTAGAAGCGGCTAGCATTATGATTCAAGCCATCAAAGACAGCCAAAAGCCGGTCGGATTTAAAGCCGCTGGCGGTGTACGAAGCGCTGAAGACGCAGCTGAGTACCTAAATTTAGCGGCTTCAATCATGGGAGATGCTTGGGCTACCACTCAAACATTCCGTTTTGGTGCCAGTAGCCTACTGGGCAGCCTATTAGAAACTCTCGGCCATCAATCATCATCTAGCAAAAGCGGCTACTAATAAATTATTTATGAGGCAAGGCATGTATTTACCCCAAGAAATTATTCGTCGGAAACGCAACAATGAAATTCTAACCACAGAAGAAATCCAGTGGTTTGTAAAAGGCATTCACGACGAAAGCGTGACCGAAGGCCAAATTGGTGCGTTTGCAATGGCCGTTTACTTTAAAGGCATGAACATTGAAGAGCGTATTGCGCTAACTCTAGCCATGCGTGATTCTGGTCACGTTCTAGATTGGTCAGATTTTAATGGACCTATCGTCGATAAGCACAGTACTGGCGGTGTCGGTGATGTTGTGAGTTTAATGCTTGGCCCGATGGTTGCTGCCGTTGGTGGCTACGTTCCAATGATTTCAGGTCGAGGTTTAGGGCATACAGGCGGTACATTAGACAAGTTTGAAAGTATTCCAGGATACGACCCCTACCCTAACAACGATCGTTTTAGAGACATCGTTCGTGATGTAGGTGTAGCCATTATTGGTCAAACCGGCAATCTCGCCCCAGCCGACAAGCGCTTCTACGGTATTCGAGACGTGACCGCTACGGTAGAGAGTATCGATTTAATCACGGCGTCTATCCTTTCGAAAAAGCTCGCAGCAGGCTTAGATGCACTGGTGATGGATGTGAAAGTAGGCGACGGTGCCTTTATGCCAAGCTACGAAGACAGTAAAGCCTTAGCGCAGAGCATTGTAAAAGTCGCCAACGGCGCTGGCACACAAACGACCGCCTTATTAACGGACATGAACCAAGTATTAGCACGTTCAGCGGGCAATGCTGTAGAAGTGCGCGAAGCTGTACGTTACTTATCAGGTGCCTATCGCGATCAGGCATTACATGAAGTCACCATGGCTTTATGTGGAGAAATGGTCGTCAGTGCAAAATTAGCGACTAATCTAGAGCAAGCGCATGAAAAGCTACAGGCAGCGCTCGATAGCGGCAAAGCTTTAGAAGTATTTTCAAAAATGGTCGGTGCTTTAGGTGGTCCAAACGATTTTGTTGAAAAAATGGAATCTTACTTGCCACATGCACCACTCAAGCTAACCTTAACAGCTCCGCAAGCAGGCTACATTAGCTCCATTAAAACGCGCGAACTAGGGTTGGCGGTTGTTCAATTAGGCGGCGGTCGTTCTCGTGCGGATCAAAAAGTTGATCATGCTGTTGGATTAGACAATATTGTTAAAATTGGCGAGCAAGTAGCACAAGGTGACCCGTTATTAGAGGTGCATGTTCGTGATCAAGCCCAGTACGACAGTGTAAAAGAACGATTATTGTCGTCATTTACCGTCTCTGACCAAAAACCAGACGCATTACAGTCTGTATATGAAACTGTGACTGGTTAACCTCGTCATTTTTTAAGCGCAAGGCACTTTTTGGGTAATTGCGCTGTTTCCCTCACAGTCATACGAAAAGGTGAACCACATGAAACGAGCTCACATTTTAGTTTTAGATAGCTTTGGCCTAGGCGAAACCGCTGATGCCGATAAATTTGGTGATGTGGGGGCAAATACCTTTGGCCACATTGCACAAGAGTGCTTTGAAGGTCGAGCTGACATTAACCGACAAGGTCCTATTAAATTACCTAACCTAACCCAGCTTGGATTGGTCAATGCAGCGACTCAGAGCAGTAAAGGCAAGGTACCTGCTGGCTTAGAGCAAACAGACGCACCCATAGCGAGCCATGGTTTTGCTGAAGAGCTTTCCAGCGGTAAAGATACGCCTAGCGGTCACTGGGAAATTGCTGGCGTTCCCGTTTTATTTGAATGGGGCTATTTTTCTGAATTAGAAAACTCATTTCCAGAATCATTGCTTGAAGAATTCATCAAACGTGCAGACGTGCCGGGTATTTTAGGCAATTGCCATGCTTCGGGTACTGAAATCATCCAACGCTTAGGCGAAGAGCACATGGCCACGGGTAAACCGATTGTTTACACCAGCGCCGATAGCGTATTTCAGATCGCGTGCCACGAAGAAAGCTTCGGCCTAGAGCGTTTATATGAGCTGTGCACTATTGCTCGTGAATTGGTCAACGAATACAACATTGGTCGAGTGATCGCGCGCCCGTTCGTTGGTGCCGATTCAGAGAGCTTTGAGCGCACGGGTAATCGTAAAGATCTTGCTGTTCAGCCGCCATCAAAGACCGTGTTGGAAAAGCTTACCGATGCCAACGGCAAAGTAATCTCTATTGGTAAAATATCGGATATTTATGCCCATACCGGCATCAGCGAAGGCCATAAAGCAACAGGTCTTGAAGCTTTATTTGATAAGACTTTAGAGCAAATCAAAGCCGCTGGAGACAACACCCTTGTTTTCACTAACTTTGTAGATTTTGATTCTAGCTACGGACATCGCCGAGATGTGGCTGGCTACGCGGCAGCTCTTGAGTATTTTGATACTCGTATCCCTGAGCTATTAGAAACCGTCGCCGATGATGATTTGGTTATCTTCACCGCGGATCATGGTTGCGACCCAACATGGCCAGGATCAGACCACACCCGTGAGCACATTCCTGTGATTGTTTACTGCAAAAACAGACAAGCCGTGAACTTAGGGTTAAGAAGCTCATTTGCCGATATTGGCCAAACGTTGGCCGATTACTTCGGCTTAGAAGCGATGGACTATGGCACCAGTTTCTTAAATGAAATGGCGCCAAAACAGTAAGTTAAAATTGCACAAAAGCGTTATCAACAAGGCGTGCAGCATAGGCATCGGAGTTTTCTTCACAAGCCAGTTGCACGTCTTCTTTAAAACCTCGATCTATTAACTCCCGCCCCGACACAGATTCAAACATTCTCGCGTCTAACTCACCGGTCACACTTAAGTAGGCCATTTCAGCTACGGCTGCCTCGGGTGATCGCTGACCATCAAGCTCATTGATGATCGCTCCCGCGCCAATGAGGTCTTCCCAAGCTGGTCGCAAAGAATTGTCAGGCCAACGTTCGCCCGCTGGCACAATACCAATACGAGAACCTAGGTGCATGGCCGCCGCCGCCGTTGCTCGAGCATTTCTAAGACTGCCACACAATACGGGGGTCTCATTGGCCATTAAACTCAATGTCGCGCCATTTGGAGAAGGCAAAACCACTTTTTGTTCGGGTTTAATCGACTGGAATGACTTAGGAGATAGACTGAGTTTTCCCTGCTTAACCGCTGTGTCGCGCTTTACCGCACAATCTGCGTTAAGCTGCGCAGCATAAGCACTGGCCTTTTCCGAATCCATTTTTGTCGGATAAACGATTGCACCTTGATTTACAGCGATGCTGATACAAGAAGAAAAAGAAAGAACATCGACAACAATGATCACATCACAAGCATCGTGTAACGATAACATTCCTTGTTCTCCCCATTCACATCGAATATCGAATAGCGCTTGTTTCATGAGTCGTTTATCCTAGTCTTTTTTGTAATGGCTCCAGCATACCAGAGCCCACGTTTTATTGTGAATCGTCAATAGGAAATAAAAGCCCTTATGTCACCAAAGTCATTGAGTTTACTGTTGGTTCTTTCTGCCCTTTGGGGCGCTTCGTTCCTATTTATGCGTGTGGGAGCTCCAGAGTTTGGCCCTGTTAGCCTAATATTTATTCGCATGTCTGTCGGCGTTCTGGCTATTCTGCCTTTTTTCTTCAAAGTTTCTTTGCTAAAAGCCATAATCAAAAACGCCAAAGCACTGCTATTACTGGGTTTGATTAACCATGTAATACCTTTTGTCGCCCTTTCCTATGCAGCACTTTCACTCGAATCTGGCTTTACCTCGCTCATAAATGCCACAACGCCAATTTTCACGGCTTTAGTCGCCGCGCTGTTTTTTGCCACCGCCATTAAACCTAGCCAAATTCTAGGTTTAATTGTAGCCGTTCTGGGTGTTGGCATTTTGTCGTCTGATAAAATGAGCTTTGGCAGCTTAGGCACAGGTTGGGCCATAGCGGCGGGGTTAATGGCGGCACTTTCTTATGGTTTTGCAGGAAACTACACCAAGCATGCGTTAAGCCATCTAAGTGCCATCGAAATAACGGTTGGGAGTATGCTTGCCTCCTCCCTTATCTTATTAGTACCTGGCCTTTATTTCTGGCCAACGACCAACCCAAGTACTCAAGCCTGGGCCAGTGCATTGCTACTAGCCGTCGCTTCGACTGGCGTCGCTTTTATCATTTTCTTTAAGATCATGAAGGAAGCCGGTGCGTTCATTGCTTCAAATGTGACGCTACTCGTGCCTTTGTTTGCTGTGAGCTGGGGGATATTTCTACTCGACGAATCACTCACGTTAAGGCTCATTTTAGGCATGGTAGTAACACTTTCAGGTACGGCCTTGACCTTACAACTATTAAAACTACACAGCCTTAATTCTCGTATTGCTAGCCTGAAAATAAAAAAGGCGCCTTAGCGCCTTTGAGGGTATAGCTTTTAAGAGCAACTACTAAGACTTCGCTTCAACACCTTTTACGTGCCAAATATTTTGCGCGTAATCTTGAATAGAACGATCTGAGTTGAACTTAGCCAAGCTGGCTGTATTTAAAATAGCGGCCTTTGCCCAAGCTTTTTTATCACGATAAAGCGCATCAATTTTTTGGTGAGCTTCACAATAAGATTCAAAATCTGGTAACACCATAAATGGATCACTCTCGACCAAGTTACGTTTCACCTCTGCCAACAACCCAGGTTCACCAGGGGTAAAGAAGTCTCCTTCTAACCAATCCAACACCGCTTTTAGCTCTTCGTTACTACGATAATAATCTGCAGGGTGATACCCTTTATTTTTTAGCGCGACGACATCGTCAACTTCCATTCCAAAAATAACAACATTATCGGAACCAGCTTCTTCAGCAATCTCAATATTTGCGCCGTCCATAGTACCAATGGTAATGGCACCATTTAATGCAAGCTTCATGTTTCCGGTACCTGAAGCTTCTTTACCTGCCAATGATATTTGTTCGGAAACATCAGCCGCTGGAATTAGCTTTTCAGCGAGCGATACACGATAGTTCGGCAAAAATACAACTTTTATCTTGTCATTGATGCGGCGATCATTGTTAATTTTTTCGGCCACTTTATTAATCGCAAAAATAATTTCTTTCGCAATTTTGTAGCCTGGAGCCGCTTTAGCACCGAAGATAAATACTCTTGGATGCATATCGTAATTTGGATCAATCAACACTCGACGATACAACGCCATAATGTGCAATAAATTTAAATGCTGGCGTTTATATTCATGCAAACGCTTAATTTGCACATCAAAGATGGCATCGGCGCTCACATCTACACCGGTCAGTGTTTTTATTTCTTTAACAAAATCAACTTTGTTTTCATGTTTAACGGCCATAAAGCTATCTTGAAATGCTTGATCATCAGCCAAAGGCTTTAAGCCCGTTAGCTTTTCTAAATACCGTGGCCAATCGGTATCGATATGTTGCTCAATTAAAGCAGACAGCCTAGGGTTACAAGCTTTCATCCAGCGTCGAGGAGTAATACCATTGGTGAC
This sequence comes from Reinekea marina, assembly GCF_030409715.1. NCBI lineage: Bacteria > Pseudomonadati > Pseudomonadota > Gammaproteobacteria > Oceanospirillales > Saccharospirillaceae > Reinekea > Reinekea marina. Next base: position 1,338,447 of record NZ_JAUFQI010000001.1, on the reverse strand, counting down.
GTTTACAAACTTATTGGGCCACAGCGCGTCGAATTCAGGAAACAAATCTTTCTTAACTAAATCGGAATGTATCTGGGCTACACCGTTTACAGTGTGGGAGCCAATAACCGACAAATTACCCATGCGAATCATTTGTTCTGCGCCTTCTTCGACAATCGAAAGCTTCCGTTTTATGTCATTGTTGCCTGGCCACATAGTCTCTACTTCTTGAGTCAAGAATCGGCTATTTATTTCCAGAATAATTTCCATATGACGCGGTAATACTTTTTCGATGAGCTTTAAAGACCACTTCTCTAATGCTTCAGGGAGTAAAGTATGGTTCGTATAGGAGAAAGTTTCGCGTGTCATTGCCCAAGCTTCATCCCAGGCAAAATTTTCTTCATCAACGAGCACACGCATCAGTTCAGGAATCGCAATGGCTGGGTGGGTGTCGTTAAGCTGCATCGCATTTAGTTTTGCGAAATTTGCCAAGTCTTCACCGTTTGCCGCTTTATAGCGTCGCATAACATCAGCAATTGATGCCGCACTGAAAAAATACTGTTGAATAAGGCGAAGCTCTTTACCTGCATCCGTTTCATCGTTGGGGTAAAGAACTTTTGATATGGTTTCGGCTTCTACAGATTCTGAGTAGGCATCAACATAACCACCTGAGTTGAATACATCCCAATCAAAAAATTTATCGGCTCTTGATTCCCATAGGCGCAAAACGTTCACATTCTGACCACCATAGCCTACTACTGGAATATCCCATGGAATGGCACGAATAGTGCGCCCAGGATGCCAAACTTTTGAGAGCTTGCCTTGTTCATAAACCGTTTCTACATAGCCATATAATTTGATGACTTGAGCAGACTCTGGGCGACAGATTTCCCAAGGATTACCAAACTCACGCCATTGATCTGGCCGTTCAACTTGGCGACCTTTATGGAACTCTTGGCGAAATAGTCCATGCTCATAATGGATGCCATAACCTACAGCCGGAATGCTAAGCGTAGCCATTGAATCAATAAAACAAGCCGCCAAACGACCTAAGCCACCGTTGCCCAGCGCCATATCAGGCTCTTCTTCGAGGACATCGGCAATTTCAAGCCCCAGGCTCTTCAGTGCTTCTTCCGCCACTGAGTATAAACCCAAGTTTTGTAAGTTATTCGACATTAGGCGACCCATAAGAAACTCGAGCGATAAATAATGTACAGCTCTAGCACCGACATTGGCATGGGTCTTACGTGTGCGGCTAACGCCTTCAAATACAAATTCATTGATCGCTGCTGCGAGAGCCTTATTCCAAGCTTGCTTTGAGGCTTTCTCTTCATAAGTACCTAAAGTGGTACGTAAATGCTTAACGACTGACGTTTTAAACTGTTCAGCGGTCAGAGCAGGCGTTGGCGCTACAGACTTTTTACTTGGCATTGTAGGATCATCCATCTACTTGTGAATCGGTTAAAATCTCGCGATTTTTATTATGGTTTGAATTTTGATCAACGCATAATACTCAGTCATTGATAAAGTTGAAGTTTGAATATAGCAGAACCCTGCCCTTGCCTTAGCTCCACCCTATTAAGGTTGACCCTAGTAGTTAACTATTCCTCATCTGTCTTAGCCTTGGCTCTAGTTTCGCGGCATGAAAACAGTGTATGAGGGTTAAATTCTCTACCGCGCCGCGTGTATAAGTGAATTTTACTCAGCTATGAAAAAGTTTAAAAAAATTGCTAAATTTTTTGAAATTAACCGGTAAACATCCTTGAAAAGTGAGCTATAGGCTCATAATTTAGCGTCATTACACTTTTTTGAATCATAAAGAACCTTAACTATGGATGCTCAACACGCTATTAATCAATTAAGACACTCTCTCGATGGCCGTATTATCGGGCAAGATGAGCTAATAGAGTCTTTGTTGCTCAGTCTACTTGCTGATGGACATTTGCTAGTTGAAGGTGCTCCGGGCTTGGCAAAAACCACCGCAGTTAAAGCCCTAGCCGATTCAATTCACGGCGAATTTCAACGTATTCAATTTACGCCAGACTTAATGCCAGCCGATGTTACGGGCTCCGAAGTTTATCGAGTTGAAGAGCATCTGTTTGAATTTCAGAAGGGTCCTATTTTCGCTAACCTAGTATTGGCCGATGAAATCAACCGTGCCCCAGCGAAAGTTCAATCGGCACTTCTAGAAGCCATGTCTGAAAAACAGGTTTCTGTGAACGGCACCACGCACGTCCTGCCGAATCCATTTCTTGTCATGGCAACGCAAAACCCAGTCGAAAACGAAGGCACTTATCCGCTGCCCGAAGCCCAGCTTGATCGTTTCATTATGAAGGTCAACCTTGATTACCCAAGCATCGAGGATGAACAGAAAATATTAAAACTGGCGCGTGCGGAACAAGCTCACCAACTGCCTGAACTGACCTCCTTGAATTTACAGTTGCTACTCGATGCAAGAGAAGCGTTAAATAACATTCACGTCAGTGACGCTGTTGAACACTATATACTCAGGTTGATACAGGCGACTCGACAACCAGAATTATTCAACCCTGAATTAAACGATGCCATTGACTACGGAGCATCACCGCGTGCCACTATCGCTATTGAAAGGTTGGCTCGAGCATTAGCATGGCTAGAGCAATCCGACTTTGTCACGCCAGATCATGTTCAGCGTGTCGCCATACGCGTATTAGCTCATCGCATAGTGGTTTCGTTAAATGCGCAAGCGAAAGGCCATACTGCGCCATCAATAATACGTTTATTACTAGATTCGGTAGCCGTAATCTAATGAATGCTTCCGCTGCTATTGAACCCTTTGCCATAAAAGGCGCTGATGTCGATGTGGCTTCTTTGTTGCAACTTCAATTATTGGCTCACGATACGGCACGCCTGTTCAATGACCGTACCCGCTCTCGAAAAGCGGGAGACCAACGTTCAAAGTTTCGAGGCCAAGGTCGAGAGTTTATAGAAATGAAACATTATCAAATGGGCGATGATGTTAGGCGCATAGATTGGAAGCTAACCGCACGCAAGCAACAACCCTTCGTTCGAGTCATGGAAGAAGATAGACATGCCGAACAAGCCATTTGGTTAAACTTATCGAGCAGCTGCTTCTTTGGCACGCAACGCTGCTTAAAATCCGTAATGCTGGTGCATTGGGCGGCATTTTTAGTTTGGCGCTTTTTACACCTAAAGCACCCTCTTCGAATTATTATTCAAGTTGGAAATACATCGAAAGAATTGACCGTATCGAATAAAGCGCAAGCTGCGTTCGCTTGCCAAACCTTAATAGAGTGTCACGACCTGTTAGCCAGCCAATTCAAAATTTTCGACTCAGCACCCTCTTTTAACTGGCCAACTCACTGGCACAGCCGCCCGAACCTTTGGGTACTTTCAGACTTTTTACAAGATGACTTAGATGAGCTTCAAATGTCTATACCCTATGAGCGCGTCAATCGAGTTAATTTGTTGCAAGTGACCGATCAGTTTGACTTACAGTACCCGAAAGCTGGTCAGCTAGCAGTCTCTCACAACAATAAAACCACTTTTATAAATGCTAGCAATCAACAGGCACGTTCACAGCACGAACAACAGGCGTTAGAGCTTCAAAATAAACTAAGCGAAATCGCGGTTGGGTTTAATGGACAGTTTATTCATTCGATCAGCCAACAGTTTCAATGGCAGGATGTAAGCCAATGGTCCATTTAACGATTATGAATTCAGCGACACAAGTACCACCAGAGCTGTTAGCTCAACTGGTTCCAAATGACCCGGTCAGCGCCGCACCTTGGTGGCCACTTGCGATAGGCTATTGGTTGTTACTGTTGTTACTTTGTATCGTACTAACCATTATTGCGAGAGTTTGGTTTAAAAAAGCGAAATATCGAAGCTATTTAAAACACCTGAATAAAACAAAAACCGCCCCAAAAGATCAACAACTTAGCCAAGTACATTTATTACTACGAAAAGTCTTACAAGATAATGCTGCAGCCGACGCCAGTGTCAGCAATCAAATTTTTGCTAATAAAATTAAAAGCACGTTGGATCTCGATACAGTACCTAATTGGGTGAATGCTCACTACGCTCAAAACCCAAACGTAACGGTAGATTGGATACAGGTTAAGCAATTGATTAAACAATGGTCACAGGAGCAGCGTGTATGACTTTTGCATGGCCATGGCTTCTTATGTTTTTGCTGGTACCGTTAGCCGCGTTTAAAGTTAACGTTCAACCAAAACGAAGCTCCGAGGCTATTGCGCACCCTTATTTAGCCAGTCTTGGGGAGGTATCATCTCAAACCCAACAATACCCATATCTAAATTGGCGAAATGCAGCCGCCATTCTAGCCTGGAGTTTGTTAGTGCTGGCACTGGCAAGGCCACAATGGATAGGAGAGCCCATTGCACAGCCGCTCGTGGGGCGCAGCATTATGCTAACGGTTGATATTTCCGGCAGTATGGGAGAGCGCGATATGGTTTGGAATGGCCAACGAATTGCGCGATATCAAGCCGTTCAATCGGTTGTTGGCAATTTCGCTGCCAACAGAAAAGGTGACTTTTTAGGACTGGTCGTTTTCGGATCGTTTGCCGATATTCAAGCGCCTCTAACGCCCGATGTGAAAGCTGTAGAAAGCATATTAAGCGACCTGCTACCTGGAATGGCGGGTGAAAGTACAGCCATAGGGGATGGCTTGGCGCTCGCGGTTCAGCGCTTACGCGAAATTGATACTGACGATAAAGTTATTGTTTTGCTTACCGACGGAGAAAATAAGGCCGGCAGCGTTTCTCCCCAAGACGCCGCCAATATTGCAAAACAAAGCAATATTCGCGTTCATACAATAGGCTTTGGACGGCAAGGGTCTGCATTCTTTGGGGACCCAGTCGATACAAGAACCCTAACCGCTATCGCTCAAACGACCCAAGGCCAATTCTTTAGAGCAACCAATAGCGCAGAACTTAAAGCAATCTTTGAAACCATTGATGCATTGGAGCCTTCTGAATCAGAGGGTATTGAACAACGCACCATAATGGAGCTTTATTACTGGCCTTTGCTATTTTCTGTCATTTTAATTCTAATACTTAGTTTAACCGCTTTAAATGTACGGAGGACCCATCAATATGACCTTCGTTAGACCTGAATGGTTATGGCTACTGGTCTTACTACTTCCTGCGACTTGGTATTGGTTTCGGAATAATCAGCCTAAGTCGAGCTGGAGCGACATCATCTCACCAGAACTTTTTACAGCCATTGCAGGTGACCAGATTCAAAGAAGCAAAAGGCATAATGGTTTTTTACCCATTTTGTTGGCACTTTCTATATTTGCACTCGCCGGACCTGCCATTAAAAATGGTGATGTTAAGGTGTCGAGTTTAGGAAACTTAGTTGTCATCTTAGATAATAGTTTATCGATGGCAGGTACCGATATCACACCCGATAGGCTAACACGTGCAAAACGAATGCTGCTGGATTGGACACAGAGCGGACTTTTCCATCAAACCGCCGTTATATTGTATTCTGGCTCAGCACATTGGCTAACACCTTTTACCCAAGATTCTAAAACGCTAGAAGTTCAATTATCGCCTGTTACTCCATTTATGATGCCTTCACTGGGAAACAGACCCGAGCTGGCATTTAAAGCATTAGAGTCTCGCTTAGCGTCACTGCCAAGCCAACCACTCACCTTACTTTGGTTAACGGACGACATTCAAGAGCATCACATAAAAAAAATAACCAATTCATTGCCTGAAACTTCTAATAAGTTTCTAACCGTAGTCGGAACAGAACAAGGCAGTGCGATACCCTTGCCCAACGACAACGGTTTTTTAACTGATGGCGATAACATGGTGATAGCGAAAGCAAATTCGAATGAAATAGCGACGCGTGGTCTAGAACTTGGGTTTCGAACTATTACTCTAGGGCAAGATCCAGCCATCGATTTACTACAAAGCAAGTACGACCAACAAAGCGATATCTCCAATGAGCAAGAAGTGGGTTATTGGCTGATTATTCCCATCATGATTTTGTTCGCACTAATGCTGCGTGCCTTCCCTAATTTCGCTTCGGCTATGGGTGTTTTATTTTTCATCGCCATACCATCAAACAGTGAAGCGTTTGAATTCGAAAATTTATTTTTAAATAAAGATCAACAAGCAATTAAGTATTTACAGGCTGAGCAATTCGACAACGCACTCAACATTGCTACTTCCCCAGAAATAAAAGGGCAAGCGGCATTTGAACTGAATGATTACGAACAGGCCGTAACTGCATTCGAATCTATTCCTACGGCTTCTGGCTACTTTAACTTGGGCAATAGTTTAGCCCACCTAGGAAAACTTGAAGAAGCTATTTCAGCCTATGAGAACGCTTTAACTATAGAAAATCACACCGGTGCTCTTAAAAATAAAAAGACCATTGAAGAATTTATAGCCCAGCAGAACGCCGAACAAGAAAATACTGAGCAATCGACGAATGACGATAAGCCTAAAGACCCATCTGAAAATCAACAGGATAGCGCAAAGTCTGGTGAAAACGCTCAGCCATCAGAAAATAGCAATCGAGTCGAACCTTCCGAATCGAATACCGACGAAGCTGAAGAAGAATCTCGCGAAGATGCAAGCGAAGGCTCAGAACCATCAAATAACCCTCCAAAAAACGCCACTGAAGGTCTCGATTCAGAATCGCCAAAAAGTGCAGAAGAGCTGAGAGCGCAGCAACAAATTGATGCAATACTCAACCAATTAGAAACTACACCTGGGTATGTGACACAGCAGAAATTCAAATATCAATATCAACAAAACCCAACCTCCGATGAAGGAACGCTTTGGTAATGGTTAGAATAATATTTTTTATAATTGCGACTTTCACGCTGGCTGCCGTTGTTAGTGCTGATGTCACTGTTACAGCTGATCGCTTAGACATATATGAAGATGAAAGTTTTTTACTTACGGTCAGCGTATCGCCATCAGCAAATTTAAACCGTGCCGATGTTAATGCACTAGAAAGCATTTTTACTATTGTCTCTAGAGGTCAATCCACTCAATCCACTTCTGTAAATGGACAGCGAACTTCGGTTACCGAATACCAATTTCGTTTAGCTCCCAAAGAAAAGGGGCTATTAGGCATACCTGTATTTACAGTCAATGGCGAACAAAGCGACACATTTTTTATCAATGTCAAAGACGCAAAAACTCGCTCAAACACACTTGAAGACGACGCCATTATTTATGATGTTTCAGTCAGCGATACATCCCCCTATATAGATCAAACACTCTATTTAACTATAGAAGTGGCCTATCGCGTAGCATTAAACGGTCAGTTTACTAAGCTTAGTTTTCCAAATTTTGAGACCGGGGAGCAGCAAGAACAACAACGCGTTGAAACCCGTGAAGGGAAAAGCTATAACGTTTATACTTTAACTATTCCGCTCACTCCTAGAAGCGCAGGGGCGTTTAGTTTGCCCGAAATTGAATTTAATGGTCAGTACCAAGTATCCAGTACTCGACCCGCAAAAAGGATTTCGCTGTCCGCCAAACCTGAAAAAATCACTGTTAAGCCTATACCCTCAACTTACCCTGCTGGAGCCTACTGGTTACCAGTTTCAAGCCTAACCATATCAGATAATTTAGACAACGATATTACTCTGGAAGCCGACGAACACTTAAACTGGAGTATCACTCAAAATGTCACTGGAATCAGCGCTAATCTATTGCCAGACCCACTGACTTCAATCAAGCAACAGCCTAATATTCAACTGTATCGAGATAACCCTATATTTAAAGATGCTGACAATAATTCTGGGTTTAGAAAAGACATAGCAGCCTTGTCATTTAAAAATCAAACAAAAGACAACATTACTTTACCTGAAGTGCGCGTTCCTTGGTGGAATATCAATTCCGACCAACTAGAGTATGCGACACTGCCTTCACGAACTATCATTCTAGAACCTAACCAACCTACATTCTCGCAGGGGTCTACTAATCAAAGCATTTTAGCGAATAGCAATAATTCGACTATTGGCAATGTAAATACCTTATGGATTTGGTTATCGGTTATAACAAGTAAATTGTTACTGATGAGTATAGCCCTTAACATTTGGTTATTAAAACGAGATTCGCCCAAGCCAAGTACAGAATCAACAAAAACTCGATACCCATCGATACAGAATGTAGAAGAAGCTTATTCCGAACTATTAAAATTGTTGCGCCACCACAACGCTACGGCAGAAGATTTAAAAAGGCGTTTAACCCCTAAGGCAAGAAATTCGCTTCAGAATATGGAGCTCAATTATTTTGGATCAACAAACCAGAGTAACTGCTCACTTGTAGAGGCTAAAGCAGTACTAGCTGAAGCGGTACGACATATAACTTCTGATCCTCAAGGAAAAGAAAATCTGATTTCAGTCCACCCATCTTAACATTTAATGCCGCCTTCAATTGAAGTAGAAAGCGGCTTTAAAAAAATAAAATTAAAATGAATCTAGCGAAAGTACTAGCGATTGAAATAATGAATCGCTCTCTGGGTTAATGTGACCACGAAACACTTTTACAACTTCGATTTGCTCTGCATTTTTCATTTTTAATATGTAACTTTCGGGTGGATAAAAGTCCAACTTTTTATTATCAGAGAGCAGGGCATGCAACGACCATTTATCTTCAAGAACATACTCTGAAACCTTACCGCCAGTGTTATTAAAGGCCACTGCACGTAAAAAATAGCCTGCACTCAAGTTTTGTTGGTGAGCGATATGCCTTGGTGTAGTCCAAGCGTCGACCATATGCATATTATTCGGATCTGCACTGATTTGGACCATAAGTGTATCAGCTGAAATTGATGCGCTAGTTGCTATCAATACTACTAATCCAAAAAAAATGTTAATTATCTTCTTCATCACTCTTTCCTCTACTGAGCCTCTGCAAGCCATTGAATTTCTGTGTTCGCTACCTTTTCAGTATCTTTCAAAATACCACCAGAAACATCGGTAATCACAGCCAGTACTTCATAAGATCCTACTTTTTTGGTTGGTATTTGAAACGTTCGTTTAGAGCCACTATTTATTAATACACCATCTAAATACCAGTCTATTCGTTGAGTACTTTCCGTGAACACCGAAGATATGGCGTAAGTAGCTAACGTATTTTTATCATGATAATAGGGAGTACTGTTGTTGGGTCGAATAGAACTAATCGCACCCGCTGTGCTATAGACTCTAAGCGCCCAGGCTTCTGCGTTTACAGAATGAAAGGGTTGACTACCGCCTCCATTCATTTGTGAGTTCAATGTCGGCCGCCATACACCTTCTTTTCTATAGTTACCGCCTTCAAATAAACCTACTTTACCTGCCGATTCACTTAGATGACGAGTTGCGTTAATCCAATGTTTCCACTTCACTGTATCTGGATCGTTATTAATGGTGACGTTTGCATTGACAGGCTCCGTTGTTCTTGGTTTAGAAGTCCCACCGTATTCATCCGCTAATTGTCCAAAGGAGTGTGCTATTTCATGAATGCTTACGCCAGCACTCGTAGGGGTTGCCGTCGATGTTGCCACGCCGCCCCCGACCCCACCGTACCGTGTGCTATTTACTAAAACTATAATTGCATCGTATTGCGGAAAGTTCTGTGCCGCGACATTTTTAGCAATGGTGCCATTGGCAGCGACTATACGAGTTAAGCTTCCGCAGCCCTTGCAAGATTCAAAGTAGGTATCCTTTTCTACAATAGGGTCAACACTATGGTCTGTTAGACCTGATTCGTTAGAAATTACCCCTACGGCATGAATATTCCAAGCGGAATCGTGCAGCGCGATTTCGTTAAAGCCTAAGAATGTTTTTTTAAAGTTAAGCGCAGTTTGCTTAAACTTGTCCATTTCCTCTGCACTAAAACCATCGCCGAGTACAACTAAGTCAACACCTTTACCATCGTGCCGCCCCGAAAGAGTTACCGGTCCTAGTCCGCTCCAACTCTCTGGTGATTCTTGGATTGGGTATTCATCGGTACATACTTTGACACCTACTCTTGGCAGCCCTACTTCAGCAAGTGGTGTAACGCAGACTTGAATTAATTGCCCTAAATCTGCAGAAGTTGGTGTATATCTGTCTTGATTATATTCAACACCATTCACTAACCAAGTTATTTGACTAGTGGATTCTGGAGAAAAATCACGATCGTTATAATAGTATGAGACTTGCAATGCTTGCCCTATTTCAGGAACTGATGAGATTGTTACGTCGCTAGCAGTAGGCGCATAACCTTGCGGTCCAATACCCCTTGCGATTTCTTCAGCGTTGCTCATACCATCTAAATCAGCATCTTGATTAGCACCATCGACAGAGGAGAGCGGGTTAAGCCCCCAGTTACTTTCCTCTCCATCGAGCAAACCATCATTGTCGGAATCCTGATTGTTTATATCAGTGCCCAACACTAACTCACGTGCATCCACTAATCCGTCGTTATCAGAATCCAATAAATCACACTTTGCCACCACCTCTACTTTAAATAGCTCTATTTTACTACCAACAAACTTTATCGTTTCAGACGGTCCATCTAACCTTGAAATGCTATACCAAATCGTCGCAGCGGAATCGATGTCCGTTGCATCCTGCTCAGGTTCGATTATGAAATTATCTTCCGCTCTCATTAATTTATAGTATCTATTGCCCCACCAATCTCCTCGACGATAAGTGATACCGAGTTTGTATTCTGGACAAAATAAATGGGTTAGTTTGAAATCAAGGCTTACATTGTAGTAAACAGAGGAAGTACTCTCACGATACTTGGGTTCAATACCTCCTAAAGCCGTTATTGCTAACTTACTGTTCATGTGTTGTTTTACAGAAACTTGTTCTAGCAACTCGAGCGTCAAAGGCGAATCTTCAGACTCAATTTCAGTAAAATCTTCAACTAAACTATATTCAGTAGATAGCATTACAGATTTCATTGGCCGCTGTTGTAAAAATGACTCAACTGAAACATCATCCTGATTTTGTTGGTTTTCAGTCGTCTCATCAGACGGAGTAGTTTGATTATTGCTGTGTTCGTTAAGTTGCCAGTTTTTTGGGTCGCTACAGCCTGTTACTGAGAATATAAAAGCAATCAAGAAAGGCTTGAGAACCTTGGTTGATATATACATTGCCACCTCTAATTAAAATTTTGAGAGAAAGGCAATCAATTCCGTCGCTCGAACTTTGATTCTTCGCTAGCGATTAAATGCGGTAGCCCCGCTACCGTACAGTTTTTTGCAACTGCTTAGGTCGGATGCTTTGCGCGTCAAAACTTTCGTCTTGATTTGCCTTTCTCAAATTGGATGAAGATCAGAACTCGAACTAAATCTGATCAATATTCCACCAAATTATCTTCGAGGAAGTATAATAAGTCCAATGCATTAATATTATAATTTCAATGCAAATTAGGTATAGGTTAAACAATTGGGCTAATCTGAATAGAGCAACCATGCGACTTTTTAGTAAAACAGAGACACCTAACGATGTTTAAATAGCGGAGCGACACATTGATCAACTCTAAAAAACTACTGCACTTTATTGAAGTTGCACATTCGAAAAGCTTTAATGAGGCTGCGCTAAGCCTTCACATATCACAACCCGCTTTATCGCGCAGCATTCAAAGCCTAGAACATGAATTAGGGTTAATTTTGTTTGATCGATGCCGTCGAGCATTAGAATTAACCAGTCATGGAGTGCATTTACTTAAATATGCTCAAACCGTTCAACAAAATATAGAGAATTTTGAAATAGCTACAGGGCGCTTATCTAACTTACAAGCGGGCTACTTACGTGTAGGTACAGGACCATTACCAGCAGACCATGTTGGTGCGGTGGCCTGTGCAAAATTTTTAAAAGATTTCCCTCATATTGAATTAACCCTAAGTGTCGATGACCCAGAAAAGCTGATCGAAAAACTCTCTATTGGCGATTTAGATGTTCTGATTACTGATCCTATGGCCATTAGTGGCGATCACGACCTAGTCAAAGAACCGTTAACTAAATTTCCAGCTATTGCGATTGCAAGAAAAGGTCATCCGCTCGAAAACAAAGAAAAATTGGATGCAAAGGATTTAATCAATTACCCACTGGGTAGTATTAGTAAAGTGGCCACCCAAGTGTTCATGCAGAGGCTAGGATTAACATCCAATAATGTAGCCAAGTACTTCAATTATCACTGCAATAGCGCTCAATTGCTGATCACTACCATCAAGAATAGTGATTTAATTGGTGTTTTATTAAGTAGTAATGTCCAGGAAGAGTTGAATAGAGGTGAGCTGTGTATTTTGGATGTTCCTCAAATAAACCATCAACTTCACAGTGATTACTCCGTAATCACCTATCGACCAAGGCTGAATTCATTAGCCGCCGATGCATTTATAAAGATTTGCAAGCAATTATAATTAAGCCGTACCCACATCACGACCAAACAGGACACCAAAAATAACATGCGCTGCTAACAGCCCTAAGAACACCCACTTCATCGATAGAAATGGTTTCCAAACACAAACAATGGCGACAATATGAGCCAACAGCAACCCTATCCAGCTAGCAGAACCAATGACACCAAGAATTGCCCCGTGGCTGGCTTTAAAATTGGTTATTCCAAAACCCCATGGCAACAAAGTCCAAGCAACTAACCACATGAGTACCATCGTCAAAATAATATTTAATAAAATTCCTGTCCAAGACATATGAAGACCTTTGTTCAAAAATACTTGCAGTTTATAACTTTTAGCTCTCTTACCCTAACCAACCGGCTTCAACAGCCTTGTCAATTTGTGCCAACATCCACTTATGAATATCTGGTGCTAAATCAGCGATAAATTCATTGTGTTTGAGTACCATGTTTTTCGTCACACCTTGCTCTTGCCAGGTTAGTCCGCGACTTTGAATATTCAGAATAAATGGAAGTAGTTTATCGAATACTTTAAGCCAACGACTCTCTTCGGTTTGCCCATCTTCATACTCTTGCCATAAAGCTTTTGCATCTGTGCCTATGCCCGGAAAGTGAGATTCAAACTCCGACATATACTGCAGCTCTTTCTCATACTGAGCATCGGTCACAAAGTAGGCGCTTACATCGCCTGCCCCAATTTCACAAATATCATGGCACAACGCCATACGGATAATTCTATTTATATCCACCGTATTAGGCAGAAACTTAGCGAAGCCCATAATAGTGAGCGCTAAGTGCCAGCTATGCTCAGCTGAATTTTCCCTTCTAGAGGTATTCGAAATATAAGATTTTCGATAAACCGATTTTAGTTTATCTAGCTCTAATGCCAGTTCTGCAATTTGTTCCACTGGTTTCCTTCCTAAGCCAATCGGCGCTGTCGTCCGATTTCAAATAAGGAAACTCCGGCGGCAACTGAAACATTTAAGCTGCTGACAGTGCCCGCCATAGGGAGATTGACTAAACCATCACACAAGTCTCGGGTTAACCGTCGCATACCTTTACCTTCAGCGCCCATTACCAAGGCAACTGGACCTGTAAGCTTAGTTTGATAGATTGATCCTGTTGCTTCGCCAGCCGTACCATAAACCCATATACCTCGTGCTTTTAGCTGCTCGATGGTGCGAGCTAAATTGGTTACTGCGAAGAATGGGACCGTGTCTGCGGCGCCACTGGCAATATTTACTGCGGTGGGCGTTAAAGTGGCTGATTTATCTTTAGGAACGATAAGTCCATGTGCGCCCGCGGCATCACAGGTTCGCAAACAAGCGCCAATGTTATGTGGGTCGGTTACACCATCGAGAATAAGCAATAATGCATCTTCTTCTAGGTTATCGAGCATGGCTTCAAGATCGTTTTCTTTTAAAACCGGTGCCGCTAATGTTTGTACTAATACACCTTGATGCCGAGCTTCTCTAAGTTCATTTTTTTGAATAATTCGGTCAAAGTCTTCTTTGCTGGCTAACCTGAACTTTACACCCTGCTCTTTGCAGGCGTCTAATATTTTTCCGACTCGAGCGTCTTGCCGACCCTTGAGTAAAACAACCTCTTTAATTCGATCAGGGTTTTGCTCTAACGCGCTGTGTGCGGCGTGTAATCCAAACACCCACATAGATTGAGACATGACAGACTCCAATTCACTGCTAAACTTATAAATGAGTACAACCATCACCGCCGGAGCTTGTCATGCTTGCACGTAAATTTCGTCGTATTTCGCTGGATGCGAATATTTTGGTCATTAATAACCAAGGTAAAGAAGCCATGTGTCGTTGCTTGGAGTTTTCGAATGATGGCATCGATTTAGAGCCGATCCAACTTAACTTGACCCACATGAATGACTTATTTCATGCAGGGCAAATTGTTGATCTGCAGATCCAAGACGTTACCGATGCTCCTGTGATTAAAGCCGCCATCATTAGAGCATCGATTAACTTTGCTAGTTTGCGTTTTATTCCGCAAGTTTAGCGCTTCTTTTTACCCGCCTTTTTAACTTTTGGCTTTTTCGGCTTTTTGCTTTTTGCCGAATTCACTTTTGGTTTGTTGGTAGATGATTTTTTTCCTGCACTGGATTTTCCAGCTTTAGCGCCAGGCTTTGATTGTTTGCTTCTGTTTTTCCGATTACTGGTATGAGCTTCGGCATCGGCAAGTTCAAAATCTATTTTACGGTCATCTAAATCTACTCGAGCAACTCTAATCTTTATTCGGTCGCCTAAAGCGTATACGGTTCGCGTGCGCTCCCCGACTAAGCGATGAGTTGCAGCTTGGTATTGATAGTAATCACTGCGTAAGCTGGAAATATGAACTAAGCCATCCACAAATACATCGTCTAATTGAACAAAGAGCCCGAAGTTTGCTACAGAAGAAATGGCACCTTCAAATTCGTCTCCTATGTGATCACTCATGTATTCACATTTGAGCCAAGCTATAACATCCCACGTGGCCTCGTCTGCGCGGCGCTCAGTCATCGAGCAATGTTCGCCCAACTCAAACATATCTTTAACATCGTAAGGATAAATATGTTTGGCGGGAATATTTTTAACGCCAGAGACTCGTTGCACGAGGTCTGTTTTTCTTTCGCTTCGAATTACAGAGCGAATGGCACGGTGCACGAGTAAATCAGGATAACGACGGATAGGAGAAGTAAAGTGGGCGTATTTTTCAAACGCCAGGCCGAAATGGCCAAGGTTATCGGGCTGGTATACAGCCTGAGCCATAGACCGCAGCATAACCGTTTGCAACAATAAGAAATCGTCTCGACTTTTTATTTGTTCCAGTAGACGTTGGTAATCTTTTGCATGAGGCTTTAAACCACCGCCCACTTCTAGCCCTTGTTCTCCCATGTATTGGCGCAAGTTTTCCAAGCGCTCAAAACTCGGCGTATCATGTACTCGATACAAACAAGGAATTTCTAGAGTTTCTAAAAAGGTCGCGGCCGATACATTCGCCGCCAACATACACTCTTCAATAAGTTTGTGCGCTTCATTTCGCTCAGTCGCAACAATGCGATCAATTTTGCGATCATCATTAAAGATAATTCGAGGCTCTTTGGTCTCAAACTCAATGCTGCCACGATCGGCACGTGCCAATTTAAACTTTTGATACAAAGCATAGATAGCATCAATATTATTTAAAACCGAGGAACCGTGCGCTCGCTCAAATTCAGTCCGTACAGCGCCCTCTTTGTCTTCAATAACCTCACTCACCTGCGTATAAGTTAAACGAGCATGCGAATGTATAACACCTTCCATGAACTGGAAGTTTTCAACCACGCCTTGCCCATTCACAAGCATTTTGCAGACTAGTGATAGTCGATCGGTTTTGGGCATCAACGAACAAAGCCCATTAGACAAAACCTCGGGTAACATTGGAATAACACGCTCTGGGAAATAAACCGAAGTACCTCGACTGCGTGCTTCATGGTCTAGAGGTGTATGAACGCCGACATAGTGGGAGACATCGGCAATAGCAACATAAAGGTAGGCTTTTCCTTTGCCGGCATCTTCGGCATAGACGGCATCATCAAAATCTCGAGCGTCTTCGCCATCAATAGTGACAAAGGCTTTTTGTCGTAAGTCTACTCGTCCTGCTTTGTCCTTTTCTTCTACTTGATCCGTAAAATCTACTATTTGCTCTTCGACTTCATATGACCATTCGTGTGGAATGTCATAGGTTTGCATTGCGATATCTATTTCCATGCCTGGCGCCATATGCTCGCCCAACACTTTTGATACTCGCCCTATCGGTTGCTTACGAAACTGAGGCTGTTCAATTATGTCAACAACGACAATATCACCGTCGTTGGCTTCTATAGAATCTTTTTGAGGTATGAGAATATCTTGAGAAATTCGCCGATTCTCTGGACGAACTACGCCAAAACCGCCTTCCCAGTGAAAACGCCCTACAAGCTCTTGAGTGTTCCGCTCTAGCACTTCTGTAATTGTGCCTTCGGTACGACCGCGATGGTCTTTTCGGCCTTTTCGAGCTAAAACGATATCCCCATCAAAGCAGCAACGCATTTGCCGATGATTCAAGACAAGGTCATCACCGCCAGAATCGGGCTTCAAAAAACCAAACCCATCAGCATGGCCAATCACCTTGCCACGCACTAAATCCATTTTATCGATGAGCCCAAACGCACCACGACGTGAACATAATAATTGTCCATCGCGAACCATCGCTATTAAACGGCGGCGAAGCGCTTCTATATCATCGTCTGTTGTAAGCTTTAGTTCTTCACATAATTCGGCATGTGAGGCTGGACCATTACGTTTTTCAAGGTGCGTGGTAATGAACTCACGACTAGGAATGGGATTTTGATACTTCTCTGCTTCCCTTTTTAGATGAGGGTCAGCACTAGGTTGTGGTTTTTTCACGGGATCCTTCGTTTGTTATTATCATTATGCCACTGAGTATAGCGGGTGATTCATAATAACTGTAGTTTTCTGATAGGGAATTTGCCCCAGTAAGATATTACTGGGGCGATCACTCATTACATTTCGAAGGAGTGCTTTAGGACAATGGTTTCAACGCGATCTGGACCGGTTGAAACGATATCGATGCGAGCACCGATTGCTTTTTCAATGTACTCGATATAAGCACGCGCATTTTCAGGTAGATCTGCCAGAGATTTAGCACCAAACGTCGTGTCTTTCCAGCCAGGCAACTCTTCGTAAACAGGCTTCACGCTTTCGAAAGCTTCCGCGGATTCAGGCCATTCAACCTTGTTCCCTTCTGCATCTTCGTAGCCAACACAAACCTTAACTACGTCTAAGCCATCTAAAACGTCCAGTTTGGTTAAACAGATTGCATTGATAGAGTTGATACGGATGCTGTGCTTAACTAGTACGGCATCAAACCAACCACATCGACGTGCTCGACCGGTTGTTGTGCCAACTTCGCCACCCTTTTCGGCTAAATAGGCGCCAGTGTCATCGAACAATTCTGTAGGGAATGGTCCCGCACCCACACGAGTCGTGTACGCCTTGGTAATTCCCATAATTTGATCTAAATACAACGGGCCCACACCAGAACCTGTCGCAACTCCACCAGCGGTGGTATTAGAAGAGGTTACAAATGGGTAGGTACCGTGATCGATATCTAGTAGAGAGCCTTGTGCGCCCTCAAACATAATATTGCCAGATGCTTCACGAATCGCGTGAACTTCGGCCACCGAATTCACGGTTATGTCTTTAATGGATTCTGCTTCGGCGATCACTTCGGCTATGCATGCGTCAACGTCTACCGTAGGCGCATTGTAGTAGTTTTCAAGGATGAAATTGTGGTATTCCAGTACTTCGGTGACTTTTTCTTTAAAGCCAGGTGAGAAAACATCGCCTAACCGAACGCCACGACGGCTTACTTTATCTTCGTACGCAGGACCAATACCTCGACCGGTTGTGCCGATTTTATTTTCGCCACGCTTGGCTTCACGCGCTTGGTCTAAAGCCACGTGGATAGGTAAAATTAGCGGGCAACCATTAGATACTCTTAAACGTTCACGAACAGGAACGCCTTTCGCTTCTAACATAGCCATTTCTTTAAGCAGAGCCGTAATGGATAGTACAACGCCATTACCAATGATGCATTTAACTCCATCTCGTAAGACACCTGAAGGAATCAAGTGCAGAGCGGTTTTCACTCCATCAATTACAAGAGTGTGGCCGGCATTGTGGCCACCTTGAAAGCGCACGACGGCATCAGCGTTTTCAGTGAGTAGATCAACAATTTTGCCTTTACCTTCATCACCCCATTGGGTGCCCAATACAACGACGTTTTTACCCATCTTAGTTATGCCTGTTTTGAGAAATCAATTGAACTGTCCATTGGCCATCAACTTCAACCAATGCCCGATCACAACCAAGCTCTTCTATCTGAGCTTGCTCTGGTAATTGTTGAATCACGCGTTCCCCTTGCGATCGCAATTTTGCGATGGCTTTAAAGAGTTCGGCGCTGGATCCAACGGGGGCGAGAATGGCTTTCTGTTCTGACCAATCCGACCCAGTGAGTTGTGCTAATACTTTTAAATCGCTTGAAAAACCCGTCGCTGGACGCGAGCGACCAAAAACGCTTCCGGTGGCATCGTATCGACCACCACGAGCAATGGCTTGACCGAACCCAGAAACAAAGGCCGAAAAGACCAAGCCTGTATGATAGTTATAGTCTCTAAGTTCTGCTAAATCGGCGTGTACATTTACTTGCGGGAACCGCTCATTTAGCGCATTAGCAACGGTCACAAGTGAATCGAAGGCTTCGCTTAACTGTTTAGGCGCTTTTTCAAAAAGCGCTTTCCAGCTAGATAATTGAGTGACACTGCCGGCCATTTTCGGTAATTGAATAAACCAATTTCGTTGGTATTCCGGTAACGAAGCGTTATTTAGCCATTGGTTTAGCTCAGGAACTGCACGTGAACGCAGTAACGAGAATAATTCATTCTTTTCATCGCTTGAAAGCGAAGTTTCCTCTACTAGGGCTTGGTAAATACCTACATGCCCTAAATCGAGCGTAATGTCTTTTAACCCGGCTTTATCGAGCGAGGTCAGCATTAAGGATGCAATTTCTATTTCGCTGTCTAAACCGGCGTATCCATATAGCTCAGCACCCACCTGCATTGGGCTTCGGCTAGAAAGTAAGTGAATAGGCTTAGTGTGTAACACCTCACCACAATAGCAGTAACGCGCCACACCTTCTTTGGGCATTGAGTGCGCATCCATCCGCGCTACTTGTTGTGTTCTGTCGGTGCTGATACCCATTAGGCGGCCACTTAACTGATCGGTAATTTTAAAGGTCAGTAAGTCGAGGTCGTGTCCGACACCGGTTAACAAAGATTCTAAGTATTCTGCAAGAGGAGGTTGTAGGAGTTCATAGCCCCAAACTCTGTATTCATCGAGTAGGGTTCTTCGTAAAGCCTCTATTCTAGCGGCTTCTGGGGGCAATATCTCTTCTATACCGTCTGGTAGCAACCAGCGTTCGGCGATGGTCATGCTTAGCAATGTCCCATTGTTAATAAAATTAAGGCACAAAAAAACCGGGCGACTAACCCGGTTGCAAGATTATACACGTGGTTGCTTACGAAACCAGCGAATTTTACTTAGTTTCCGTTTTGATTATTCAAGTAACGGAAGAAGTCGCTTTCTGGCTCTAACACTAAGATGTCTTGACCACCGTTAAAGGAATTACGGTAAGCTCTTAGGCTTCGATAAAACGCATAAAACTCTTCATCTTGATTGTACGCTTCAGCATATATCGCTGCAGCCTCTGCATCACCAGAGCCTTTAATTTGCTCAGACTCACGGAAAGCATTCGCTAACTCAATGGTACGAGTTTGGTCCGCATTGGCCTGAATAATTTCAGCCTGACGCTGACCTTCAGAACGGAACTTACGTGCTTCTTGTTCACGATCAGAACGCATACGGCGGAATACATCAGACGATACTTCTTGAGGTAGATCAATCGCCTTCACTCGAATATCGATCACTTCAATGCCCAATTCGGTTTTGGCCACATCGTTAACCTTTTTAAGCACGTTCGCCATTAAGATATCACGCTGACCATAGTCTGAATCGATGTTGTTGGCATCGGGCAATTTTTCATCATTTCTCAAGCCTGTTACCACTTCACGTAACGACTTATCACCGAAAGCATCACGTAAGGCGGCGTTCACACGAGACCCTAATACTTGATTTGCTCTGAAATAGTCACCGCCACTGTTGGCCGTATAAAACATAGAAGTATCGTTAATGCGCCATTGCACATAAGAATCCACCTCTAGGCTTTTCTGCTCACTGGTAATGAATCGCTCAGATTGAGAATCTAACGTAATCAATCGAATATCAAAACGCTTAATTTCATCAATTAATGGCATTTTGAAATGCAAACCAGGCTGTATTCCTGATTCCACAACTTCACTGAATCGTAGTCGAATCGCACTTTCACGCTCATCGACGATATATAAACTGCTTAAGCCAGCTAAAATAACCAAGGCTAAAACAATGATTGCTAATGAACTTTTACCATTCATGTTCTGTCTCCTTATTGGTTATTTCGGCGATTAATTTCGCGCAAAATTTGATCCGTTAAATTACTTACATCAGACTGGCTCATGTTGTTCAAACTGCTCGATGCGCCACCTGTTAAGCTGCTGGCAGCAGAGCCAGTTTGACCTTTCAACAGTTGATCCAACGGCAAATACATCATGTTATTCCCACCTTCTACATCAACTAGCACTTTGCTGCTGGTTGAATAAATACTTTCAATGGTGTCTAAGTACAGACGCTGACGAGTAATTTCAGGTGCTTTACTGTATTCGGTATAAAGTGCCGAGAAACGGTTAGCTTCACCTTTTGCACGAGCAACGACTTCTTGACGATAGGCTTCTGCTTCAGCGATTTGACGAGCCGCCTGACCTTGTGCAACTGGGATAATGCCGTTGGCATAGGCTTGTGCTTCGTTGACTAAACGCTGCTGATCTTCTCGTGCTTTGATGACGTCATCGAACGCATCTTGAACCGCACTTGGAGGCGATGCATCGGTAATTTTAAGCTGCGCTAATGTAACACCGACATCATAGCCATCTAAGTAATTCTGTAGACGCTCTTTAACAAGTGCCTGAACTTGGTCACGACCCGTTGTCAAAATCTGCTCTAAACGAGCAGAACCCACAACGTGACGCAGGGCAGATTCTGCCGCGTGTGCCATGGTTGATTCAGGATCACGTACGTTCAATGCAAATTTCTTTGCATCGGCGGCCAAGTATTCCACTGTCATAGAAACGGTTACGATGTTTTCATCGGCCGTTAACATTGAGTTTTGCAAACTGTGCTCACGAATTTGAGTCACGTTTACTTTGCCAGCGATTTGATCCACATAAGGAATCTTAAATTGAAGACCTGGCGTTTCTACTCGCGAAAACTCACCCAAACGCAATACAACCGCACGCTCAGATTCATCTACGGTATAAACCGAGTTGAAACCCGTGAAAACCAACAAAGCAATCACAACCACAGCGATCAACGGTCCAACACCACCGCCATTACTGTTATCGTTTCCGCTACCATTACCCTTATTGTTGCCACCACCAAACCAACTGTTTAGCTTTTTACTTAAGTCTTTGATGATATCGTCTAGTTCAGGCGGCCCATCGTTTTTTTTGTTCCGATCGCGGTTGCCCCAAGGGTCCTGATCGTTATTGCCACCTGGTGGTTCGTTCCACGCCATGGTTAACTCCATTAGTTAATAGTAAGTTTTATAGTATACGTCTGCCCTTATGACTTAGATGACTCATCTAAGCCACCCTATTAACAGGCACACTTATTTTTCAAAAAATTCTTTTTCTCTCGCAACACCAAAACGCTCTTCCGATAAGTTATTACGTTTTAGCAATTGCTTGAAGTCTTTCTTTTGCATGCGGATATCTATCACCGCATTACCCTGTTCATCATAATTCTCAGCCAGAACAGCATTGTAATCATGTAATGCCGCTCGTAAGGCAAGTTCGTGTGGCTCAAGGGTAATGGTTTGCGCAATAACATCATCCCCCAACAGCTCGCCAATGGCCGCTAATACTAACGAAGTGCCTTGTCCTGTTTTCGCTGAGCACCACACTCGAACGGGCTTGCCTTCATCATTACGTTCAACGGCCGGTTCAAAGTTATCCAACATATCAATCTTATTGAAGACCTCCAAGCGTGGCACATCAGATGAGCCAATTTCGCCCAATACGTGCTCAACTTGCTCCATATTCGCCAGACGATCTTCATCGGCACAATCTACCACGTGCAGCAAAAGGTCGGCTTCAGCGGTTTCTTGCAAGGTCGATTTAAAGGCTTCTACTAGTTTATGGGGTAGGTGTCGGATAAATCCAACCGTATCGGCTAAAACAATTTCACCCATATCAGGAATGTCCAATCGCCTCAAAGTTGGATCAAGCGTTGCAAACAGCTGATTTGCGGCGTACACCTCGGCATCTGTCAATTGATTGAAAAGAGTCGATTTACCCGCATTGGTATACCCCACCAATGAAACCGTGGAGATATCAGAGCGTGATCTAGCACGTCGGCTTTGATTACGTTGCCGCTGCACTTTTTCTAATTTTTTATTGATGGTCGAGATTCGGACACTCAATAAGCGCCTATCGGCTTCAAGCTGTGTTTCGCCGGTTCCTCGCAAACCAATCCCGCCTTTTTGGCGGTCTAAGTGCGTCCAACCTCGCACTAACCGAGTGCTTTGATGTTGAATTTGGGCCAACTCAACCTGGAGCTTACCTTCGTGGGTTCGAGCTCGCTGAGCAAATATATCAAGAATCAACCCTGTGCGATCTACTACGCGCGCTTCAATGACTTCTTCAATATTTCGCTCTTGTGAAGGCGATAATGCATGGTTAAATAAAACCACATCAGCCTCTAAGGCAATCACGGCTTCACGAATTTCTTCAAGTTTACCGGTACCAACGAAATATTTAGGGTCTGGGGTCGTGCGAACCGCACGGATATAGGTGGCAGGCTCAACTCCGGCCGATACAACTAATTCTTCAAATTCCACTGGATCTTCTCGATGTTCTGACTCGGGAAAATCCACGTGAACTAACACGGCACGATTGCCGCCTTCTACGCGTTCAAAAAACAATCACAAACTCCGATGCCCGGTCATGCCGGGCTAAGAGGGAAATAAGCACAGTCGACTTTATTCGACGGTAGCTTCTTCACCATCTACTGATACTTTGACATTACGCGCAGGCACGACGGTTGAAATCGCATGTTTGTATACCATCTGACTGACAGTATTGCGCAATAGAATCACAAATTGATCAAAACTTTCGATTTGACCTTGCAGCTTAATCCCATTAACCAAAAAGATAGAAACGGGAATACGCTCTTTGCGAAGTGCATTTAAAAAAGGGTCTTGTAAAGACTGCCCTTTAGACATGGTGTGCTCCTTTTAATTGGAAGGATGTAATTATCGGCTACATCTAAATCACAATGATGCATTTGAATGCTCCAGCCCGTTCATTGGTGAATATTCATCACATCGAACAAGTAAAAGTCTGGATTAGCCGCACTCTAAAACTATATTAGGTGAATTCTAGTTGATTTTTACGTAAGGGTGGTAGTTATATACAGTTTATTTAATGATTTTTAGGAAAGATGGTGACTAATGGCGGTTTAGACGTTCAAAAACCACACATATGCCCGATCTCTCACCCTCTAACTTGATGAAATATGCGCAAGAATTTCTTGGCAATATTGTTGCGAAGGTGCCTGAGTCGTATCAAAAACCGTCACATCTGGCCAACCACGAAGCCAAGTTAACTGGCGCTTAGCCAATTGACGAGTCGCAATGATGCCTCGTTCAATCATCTCATCAAAACTTAATTCGCCTTCAAAATATTGCCACATTTGGCGGTAGCCTACACATCGCATAGACGGCAAATCTAGATGCAAATCTCCTCGTTCGTACAACACACGCACTTCCTGCTCGAACCCTAGATCGATCATTTGATGAAACCGGCGCGCAATACGCTCATGCAATACTTTTCGGTCTTCAGGCATCACGGCATACTGATGCAATTGATATGGAAAATCTGCTATGGCGGCCTCCGCTAAAGACCCTTTGCCATCGTGAACGCCTTTATCCCAAAAGCTAGAAATAGGCTTACCAGTAATTCGAAACACTTCGAGCGCTCTTTGCACACGCTGGGGGTTTTGCTGGTCAATTTTTTCGTATGCGGCTAGGTCACACTCTTTTAGCTCATTGAGTAAAGGGTCTAACCCATGTTGCTCAAACGTTTGTTGAAGCTGAACCCGAATCGCGGCATCTCCGGGCGGTAAATCAGCCATTGGCTCTACTAAAGTTTTAAAATATAGCATCGTGCCGCCGGTAAGTAGCGGTATTTTGCCGCGCTCTGCAATTTGCGCCATCACCGCCAAGGCATCTTTGCGAAATTCAACAGCGGAGTAGCTTTCAGCCGGGTCTTTAATATCAATAAGATGATGCGGTGCGCGCGCTAAAGTTTGTGCATCGGGCTTAGCTGCGCCAATGTCCATGCCTTTAAATACTTGCGCCGAATCCACCGAAATAATTTCGCAAGCACCTTGCTCTACCAAGGAGATAGCTAGGTCAGTTTTACCGGCTGCGGTAGGTCCCATTAAGAAAATAGCGTTAGGCTTACTCATTTTAACGCCCTCTCATAAAGAGTTTGTCCAGCTCACTCATTGTGAGCTGCGTCCAGGTCGGTCGGCCATGATTGCATTGGCCGCTGCGTTCGGTTCTTTCCATATCTCGCAACAAGCCGTTCATTTCCGGAATCGTTAACTTACGATTTGCCCTAACAGAGCCATGGCAAGCCATACTTGATAATATTTCATTTCGATGAGCGACTACGCCATCGGATGTTTCATGCGCCATAAAATCGGCTAAAAGACTCCGAACCAAAGGGTCTACATCGGCCTGCTCTAAAAACACAGGCACTTGCCGAACCATAATTGTTTCTGGTGATAAGCGCGCAACATCGATTCCAAATTGACGCAGCAGCTCACTGAACTCTTCGGCGGCATCGGCTTCGCGCTCACTCACCTGCACCTTTACGGGAACCAACATGGGTTGCGTTTGCACGCCTTGCTCATCGTATTGGCGCTTTAAACGTTCATAGGTGATTCGTTCATGGGCGGCATGCATGTCGACCACAATTAACCCTTGCTCACTTTGAGACAAAATAAACACGCCATGCAATTGGGCCACGGCAAACCCTAAGGGTGGAATATCTTTATTTTCGGTTTCAGGTAATGTCACACGAGGCACCGAACCAAATTCATTGAGCGATGAGGGTTGCTGCTGCTCGCTACTGCTCACTGAATTCGGCTGTTGCAAGGTTTGATAAAACGCAACCTGATCACTCACCGGAACATTGGCATTTGCCTCTGAAGGCGCACGATAACTGGTCGCGGGAGAAGACATCATCAAACTGTGTTGACCACCAAACTCTCCGGCTTGCGGGCCACTAATGGTTAGCGCAGGCTCGGTTGCATTGTGTGTTTCTTGAATCGGGTTTAATTCGCCGCCGGGTCGAACTTGCGCTAAGGCATGATGCAATTGAGAAAATAAAAAATCGTGCACAAGGCGCTGATCTCTAAATCGTACTTCGTGCTTCGTCGGGTGTACGTTAACATCGACTCCGGAAGAATCGAGTTCTAAATAGAGAACAAAACAAGGTTGGCGACCATGATAAAGCACATCTCGGTAAGCTTGTTTTACGGCATGCGCGATCACTTTATCGCGAACAACTCGCCCATTTACGAAAAAATACTGCATATCGGCCATTGACCGAGAAAAAGTGGGTAAACCGACCCAACCCTGCATTTTTAAGCCGGCTCTCTCAACATCAATGATCAGTGAGTTTTGCATAAACTCAGGTTTTAACAGCTGTGCAATACGGCGTTGCTGCTCTGCCGTTGAATGCGCGGGGCGCAACGAATGTATGGTTTTGTTATTATGACGCAAAGAAAAGGCCACATCGAATCGTGACAGCGCCTGTCTTTTTATCACTTCTTCTAAATGATTGAATTCAGTTTTTTCTGTCCGTAAAAACTTTCGTCGTGCGGGGGTATTAAAAAACAAATCACGAACTTCTACTGTCGTGCCATCGGTATGTGCGGCAGGGCTGACCTCACTGTCCATGTCACGGCCTTGACTCTGCACTTGCCAAGCATTTTCTTGATCGGCGGGCTTACTGGTCAAAGTTAATCTGGAAACCGATGCAACTGAGGCCAACGCCTCACCACGAAACCCTAAAGAACCCAATGCTTCTAATTCATCTAAAGAATAAACTTTAGACGTTGCATGGCGAGACAATGACAACGGCAAATCGTCTTTACGAATGCCCGAACCATTATCGCGCACTCGGATAAGTTTAATACCACCCTGCTCTATTTCGACATCAATTCGAGTAGCACCTGCATCTAAACAGTTCTCAATTAATTCTTTAACGACAGAGGCTGGACGTTCAACAACCTCACCTGCAGCAATCTGGTTGGCCAGGCGAGGAGATAATATTTGAATTGCGCGCTGAGACATGTATACCCTGTTAGCTTTGGGGCAAGATAAGCACTTGCCCGATTTTAATCGTTGATCCACTGATGTTATTGATCGACTTTAATGCCTGCAATGACACGCCATTTTTAACCGCAATACCCGACAGGGTGTCACCTTTTGCCACGACATATTTTTTAACGCTTTGGCTTTGCTGTTTTTTCCAAGCGACCCAGCTGCCTTCCGGAGGCTGTGATTCAAAGTACCGTACAATGCCATTGGTGATGGCGGTCGCCATTTTTTTACGATAAGCAGGAGAGCCTAAATTGGCTTCTTCAATGGGGTTGCTGATATAGCCAGTTTCAACCAATATAGAAGGCACATCCGGCGCCCGTAATACAACAAAATTAGCCTGGCCTGGCACGCGTCTGTTGCCATGAAGTTTAGTGAATCGTCCAATTTCTTCTAATACCAATGCCCCCACGTTTAAGCTGCTTTGCATGGTCGCTGTCATCGATAAGTCGACCAATACTTGCTTGAGCACATCATCCTTATCTTCGAGGCTAACGCCATTTAAGCCGCCAATCACATCGGCCGCGTTTTCTTGGTCGGCTAAATATTGCGCCATGGATGAAGTCGCGCCACCATTAGACAATGCATAAACGGAAGCACCACGAGCTGAAGCACTGCTAAACGCATCGGCATGAATTGAAACAAATATATCGGCATTTTTTTCACGTGCGAAATTCCGTCGATTTTTTAAAGCGACGATATAATCCCCATTTCGAACCAATAACGGCTTATACCCTTGGCGTGCTTCTAGTTGCTGATACACCTGTTTAGCGATGGCAAGCACTACGTGCTTTTCTAATGTTTTATTAGGTCCAACCGCACCGGGATCTTCACCACCATGCCCTGCATCGATTACGACCAAAATGTCGCGCCGCTGATTACTAACCTGATCGACCGATAAATTTACCGTAGGCGTAGGCACCACTTTTTCACCGGTATTAGAAAGTACGGGTCTCTCTAAATCGACAACTAAGCGATGCCCATATTGTTCATTTGGGGGCAGGTTAAAGCTCCGCGGAGACATTGACTCAGTCATATCTAGGACAATTCTTAAATCATTGTTATTGCGCTTTGCGGATCGTATAAGCCGAACACCTGTATCGGCTAAATCAAGATGGTCTAATGAACCTTTCAAGGAGGTGTTTTTTACATCTAGAACCACACGATCTGGGTTTTTGAGTACTAAAATGGAGTGTTCTACCGGACCAGATAAATCGAGCACCAATCGAGTGACGTCTGGAGATGGCCATATACGCGCGCCTTCCATTGTGGTTGCTTGCGCAAATACACTACACAAACTCAGCAAACACGCACAGATAACACCTCTAAACATTAAGCCTCCCAGGCGTTACGAATAGTTTCAATTTGAGCTTCACCACGATCAGAATGCCCTTGCAATTCAATTTGTCTAGCGTCTGTAGCATCGGTAAACTGCACCACGATATCTGGGCAAGGCAACATGCCAGTCCCTTTTTCTGGCCATTCTACTAACCAAATAGCGTTTGTCGCATCGTAATCTCGAATCCCCATAAACTCTAGTTCTTCTGGGTCTGCTAAACGGTACAAATCGAAGTGATAGGCGATTAAATTGTCGAGTTCATACGGCTCTACTAGCGTATAGGTTGGACTTTTAACCGACTCCGACCAACCCAGCCCTTGAATAACACTACGGCTTAAAGTGGTCTTTCCCATCCCTAAGGTACCATTCAGGTAGAGAATACTGCCCGTACGGCACGCCTCTCCTATTGATTTACCAAAAGCTGGCATGTCCATTTCTGTAATCGTTGCTTTCACTCTAAACTCTTTTTAACAGTCAAACGCACAACAGTGTATCATTAGAGATTCAAAATTTGATGAATCCACCGTAAATTTACCGATGTCAGACTCACAAAACACAGACCTTATTTCAACAGACAGTGACTTAACCCTGCCTGAACAAATTCGATCACTGTCAGAAAGCTTCGGTTTTGCAGATATCCGCTTCAGTCCTGTTTCTGCATCCCAACATCTGGAGCAATACCAAAATTGGGTAGCGGCAGGCTACAATGGCACCATGCAGTGGATGGAGCGCAATATAGATAAACGCTTTGATGCCAGCGAGCTACACCCTGGCACAAAAACGGTGATAACCGTACGTATGGATTACCACCCCAACTGTGAAAATGACTTCGATGTTCTTAAGGATGATCGCAAAGCCTATATTGCGCGATATGCTCTCGGGCGCGATTACCACAAAGTTATGCGCAAGCGTCTCACTTCTTTTGGCAAAGCGATAGAAGCTTTAGCTGGGCATCATGGTTATCGTGCTTTCGTAGACAGCGCCCCCATTATGGAGCGTCAATTAGCCGAACAATCGGGTTTGGGGTGGATTGGTAAAAACAGTTTACTGCTGGTTCCTGGCGTTGGAAGCTGGTTCTTCTTAGGTGAACTGATGACCGATCTAGACTTGCCCATAGACCCACCGCTGCCCAAAAGCCACTGCGGCAGTTGCAATCAGTGTATAGTAGACTGCCCGACCGATGCTTTTGTCGCAGACGGCGTGTTAGATGCTCGTAAATGTATCAGCTACTTAACCATTGAATACTCAGGCTCAATACCGACCGATTTAAGAAGTAAAATGGGTAACCGCATTTATGGATGTGACGATTGCCAATTGGTATGCCCGCACAATAACAAGGCTCCAAAGACTGAAGAGTCTGATTATAATGTTCGTCACAATTTAGACAATTTAGATTTATTAGTAGCCTTTTCATGGGATGAGGAAACGTTTCTATCAAAAACTGAAGGCAGTGCGATTCGCCGTATCGGGTTTGAGCAGTGGCAAAGAAACATCGCAATCGCCATTGGCAACGGTAAACCTTACCCTGAAGCCGTGCAAATGCTGCTCAGCCAAAAAGGAAGCGTATCAGACTTAGTTGACGAACACATTGACTGGGCTGTAACCCAATTGCAAAACCGCTAACGACTGTATATATCTTGGCGCTCTTCTACTTGGGTTAAGTATACCCGCACATCAAATTCCAATTGATGATAATTAGGCAGCATGTACTCACATAAACTGTAAAAAGCTTTGTTATGCTCCTTTTCTTTGATATGCGCTAATTCATGCACACTAATCATGGCTAAAAACGGTTCAGGAACCCGTTTAAAAAGCGTACTGATTCTAATTTCATTTTTGGCTTTTAACTTTTGCCCTTGAACTCTCGAAACAAAGCTATGAGTTCCGAGCGCATTTTTAATCACGTGCAACTTTGGGTCATAAACAACTTTACTAATTGGATTGGATTTTTTTAAGTATCGGTTCTTCAGTTCAAATACATATTGGCGAAGCGCTTTATCGGTTGAGTACTTGTGGACTTCCGGATATTTTTCCAGCAAATAATCCCCAAGTTGATCTCGCGATAAAAGCTCGCTAATGCGAGCTTTTAATGGTTCAGAATAATGTGCCAAATATTTCAACTGTCTAACCTATGGTTCAATTCATCTAACTCCTGCTGCCACTGCTGTTGCAACTTAGGTTTTTGGAACTTAGCCTTGCGCTGCTTATCTTCCTCTAAAAGTGACTCGAGTTCGAGAATGCGCTCTAATAACATTTCATCATCGGAAAGGGCTGGTTTTTCAACGTTGAGCGGCTCGTTGTGTTTCTCCAATTTAGAACTCGAGGCATGTTCCATTACATCTAAACTTGCAAAATAATCTTCAGGGTTATGCGTTTCAATAAGTTGCCCATTGCGAATCCACCAGAATCGCGTAGCCACCGTTTCAATGAACCGTTGATCATGGCTGGTGAATAGCAACGTCATCGACTGTTCCACTAAGTTAGCTTCAAGCTCTTCTTTTCCTTGTAAGTCAATGTGGTTGGTGGGCTCATCCATAATGAGCACATTCGGTTGATCCAACTGAAAGGTAAGCAATAATAATCTGGCTCGCTCTCCCCCGCTAAGCACATTAACGGCACGATTGTGGTCTTGATAAGGAAAGCCCCATTGAATTAAGGTCTGCTTAATATCTTCTTCACTGGCCTGCGACTGTTCACGACACCAATCCATAATCCCAATAGTTTGATTAAATTGTTCAAGCTCTTGATCGAAATAACCAATGCGTACATTAGGATTAAAGCGAGTACAGCTTTGTTCTCCAACAGGTAATCGAAACACGTTCATAAGATGCTCAATACAACTTGATTTACCGGCGCCATTTACGCCTAATAAAGCGATTCGATCTCCCGGTCTCATGACCAGCTCCTCAACGTGAAACAGCGGATCACCAATCGGGTTACAAATGTCTTGGTTTTCTAGAATTAACACTTGCTTACTGCGTAACAATTCCGCATCGACTTGCAGAGATAATCCTGAGCCCGCCGAAACAAAGGTGTAATCTTGCTCTAGCTTTTCAGCCCGACGCTCAATGGTTTTGGCTTTCCGAGCCAAGTCTTCATTGTCATAGTCTTTGCCCCATTGCGCTAATCGCTTCGCACTCTTTTTTAATTTAGTGACTTCACGCTCTTCGGCTATGCGTTGCTTTTGTGCATCTTCATCCTGTTTTTGTAGGGCTAGTTTTGCTTCACTGTAGGGCAATTTAAACTGATACAGCCGTTCATCTCGCAACCAAAAAGTCTTTGTCGTAACGCTATCTAGCAGATCACGATCGTGTGAGATCATTAAAAAACTGGGAGCATCACTTGAAGATAAATAGCCTTTTAAGTAATGCATGGCACTAGAGTCCATATGGTTTCCGGGTTCATCGAGCAACAATACTTCTGGATCTTTTATAATGGCACGGGCAAATAAGATTAAGTTTTTTTGTCCGCCACTGAGTTGGTCTATTGTGTTTTGCCATAAGCTTTCATCAAACCCAAGCCTGAGTAAAAGAGCTTCCACTACATATTGTGAAGTGGCTCTTTCTTCATTAGGTAGCGCATCACATACACAAGCTAAGACCGACAAGGAACTGATTTCGTCTGGTAAAAACTGCTCAACAACACCGACTTTTAGACCACGCTGGCGCAATATTCGGCCATCATCCACACTGTGCCGATCTAACAATAAATTCAACAGCGTCGACTTTCCACAACCATTATGACCAACCACGCCAATGCGATCACCCGAATCGATGTGGCATGACAAATCACTAAACAGACGTTTAGTGCCCGCTTGATACGAAATACTTAAAACTGAAATAAGAGACATATAAAACCTATACTGACAAATTACGACAGCACAGATGCGGTTTCATGAACCCGATTGTAAGGTGCAGCACATCTGTGCGTTTATAAAATAAACGACGACAATGCTGCAGAACGGTCTCCGAAGAAAAATGCGTAATCTAATACGCATGTGTTTGCAATTGCTTGCATGGAGCCTCCTTTTTATTTTGACAGCCCACTAAGGCTTTGTTGATAAGAATTGGACCAGTTTAAGTCGTTTCCTAGTAAACAACAATGCCTTGTAGGGGTTAAGTTACTCGCTACGAAACCCGCTCGATTAATAATATCTTTTGCTGAGCCAAATGGCGGAGCGTAGCCAAGCTCAACACCTCAAATTTAATACAAATGTCTATATTAAATCGTGCCTTCATAAATACTGGTGTTTGTACCAACAGCGCTGTTCTTTCTTCGATTTCACCACCAATATGATAAGGTAAACCGCAGTTAGCGAATGAAATAAAGCTGTCTCTTTCAAAAACAATTATTTGGGCATCTTCACTTAAACGACGAGCATGTGTCGCTGCAGGCGCACCTCCTGCAACCCCACCAACTATTAAAATTTTACGAGTCATAACATTGCATCCAAAACATTCAATATTAGAATTATCTTATATTTTGGATCTCTTATATTGACTCACGTCAATAACCCCATTTTAAATGCCAACTTTCGATCAAAATGGTACATTGCGACCTTTCTCACAGGCTTTGTACAGGTGTTAATGTTAGTTCTTAAGTTTATTCGGATATTGTTACTGGTGTTCGTACTATTGTTTGGTGTCTTTCTTATTATTATCGCGACCACCATAGATTCTTTAGTGGGAAAGAAATGGGCTCAACTTTGGGTGTCTAAACTCTGGTTCCGCTCATTGTTAGTGGTAATGAATGTACATGTAACCCGTATTGGCGAGGTTCAAGCAGGCGGAACCTTAGTGGCCAGCAATCATATAAGCTGGTTAGACATTCCCGTTTTGGGAAGCGTGTTGCCTTGTTATTTTTTATCGAAAGCCGAGGTGAAAAACATTCCCGTTGTTGGTTGGCTTGCACATCGTGGCGGTACCCTCTTTATTAAGCGAGGCAGCGGACAAATTGAACAAGTTCGATCACTCATGAAGGTCTATTTGGATCGTGATCATTGTTTGAGCTTTTTCCCAGAAGCGACGACAGGCGATGGTTTCTCAATTAGGCAGTTTCACCCTCGGCTTTTTGCAGCGGCCATAGACAGTGACGTACCTGTTATGCCTGTCGCAATTTCTTATCAACTTCACCGCCAATCATCGATCGAAATCGGATTCGGAGATGAAACCATGGCTGCTAATATTTGGCGAGTCTTAGGCCGCTGGAGAACCGATGCAACCGTCCAGCTGTTACCTGTCGTCCAGACCAGAGATTTAGAGCGCAAGAGTTTGGCCGACACCTGTATGCAC
This sequence comes from Reinekea marina, assembly GCF_030409715.1. Classification (NCBI taxonomy): domain Bacteria; kingdom Pseudomonadati; phylum Pseudomonadota; class Gammaproteobacteria; order Oceanospirillales; family Saccharospirillaceae; genus Reinekea; species Reinekea marina. The sequence goes on along the minus strand of NZ_JAUFQI010000001.1, from coordinate 1,305,295 downwards.
AGCATTGCCGATGCCATTAATATTCCGCACACCCATCGAGGGGTGGGCTTTAAAGCCCCGCTTCCGGATCGTCACAGTCGATAACAAGTGCGGAACTGCCAGGGGCAATGCTTTGTAACTGTGAAAGCACCTCTGCACTTGTCGATTCAGATACCGTTACGACTGCCGATACAGTGCTGGTATATTGAAGATTTTCAAGCTCTATAGAAAAAGGTGCTAATACACGCCGAACCTGGCTTTCGAGCGCGAAGTCGAATGTCAATTTTAGCGTAAACTTACGCTCAACCTTCACAACATTGGCTAAGGTCATCGCCTGCGCAACAGCGCCACCGTATGCCCTTGCCAACCCCCCTGCACCCAGTTTAATGCCACCAAAATATCGAACCACAATTGCCATCACATTGATTAAATCGTTATGTGCAATAACATTAAACATAGGTTTTGCGGCCGTTCCAGAAGGTTCCCCATCGTCGCTTAAACCACTTGACCCATTTACATAAAATGCGAAACACACATGACGGGCATCAGGGTATTGTTTGCGAATGCTAGTTAGACGAGCTTTAGCATCTTCTGAACTCGCTACAGGCTCTAACCAGGTTAAAAACCGGCTCTTTTTTATCTCTAACTCACAGTAAACAGGCTCAGCCAGTGTTGAAGGCATTAACCAAACCACCACGAGCGATCGTTTGAGACTAGATCGAAAATTTTATCGTAGCCAACATCGTGTGGGTGAATTTTATCGCCGGTGGCTAAATCTCGCTTGTATTCTACGTTATCGGTCAGCGCGTGAAATAAATCAATAAACGCCACATGATTTTTAGAGCACAAATCGCGATAAAGGCCGTTAAGGCGGCGTACTTTAGTGTTTCGTTGCGGATCATAAACTGGCGGAAGCCCAACCATAATTAACTTCACATGCCGCCTAGTTTGAGCAATGAGATGCTCCAGCGCATTTACAGAATCTTGGTTCGACACAATACTTTTATGGTCGACCTGCAATGTATCTTCAACCCCAAAACTGAGTATTAAACGATTGTCGGCTCCCTTTTTCATTCTTGGTACAAGCTCTTTAACTCGTTTAGCAACATCGAGTGACGTTTCTTTAGGGATGCCCAAATTATAATAATTAACAAGACCATGCTCTTGCGTCACATCGGCGATTAAGCGTCCCGTCCAACCGAGGTTTTTAGAGTCTCCGACGCCTTTTACGAAGCCATCGCCTAAGGCGCAAATATTAATCTCTGTTTCTTTATCCATGAATGATCACATTTCGTCATAAGTGTAAAAATTGTAGCCTTGATTGAGTCATTAATACACCAGCATTGACAAGAGATTGCGTACTTAACATAGTAATCCCCATAAAATAAGAAATCAGGCTCGTTTATGAAAAAGTTATTTCTCGCACCAATAATTTGTATGGCTGCACTGAGCAGCGCAGATTCACTTAAGCCCGCTGCTTGGGTACCCTTACCTGCCGTAGGCTCTAGCCCGGAAACAGGCTTTCAATACGGTGCTTATGTTATGCGTATTTTTGAGCAAACATCAGCCGATCAACCACAAGATCGTTTAGAGCTGTTGTTGCAAGGCACCACCCAAGGCCAATATCAGGCCTACATTTGGCCTAATATGTTTTTAGACGGAGGCCTATGGAATCTAAAAGGGAAATTGGGCGGTCGATACTGGCCAAGTGGTTACTTTGGCCAAGGAAATGCGACTGAGGAAGAAGCCGACCAGTATGCTAATACAACACTTGAGGGCAGTATTACTGCGAATTACCTCATCACGCCTGATATTCGCATTGGCGCGAGTTTAAGAGTTGAAAATCATGAAATAGAAGACATAGCCGACCCGGATGGCAGTGAGAGCAGTTTAATTGACGCCAACGTTATTGGTGCAAATGGCGGGCTTTATTCTGGTGTCGGTGCCGAATTGATTTATGACAAACGAGACAACATAGATTGGCCAACCCAGGGGAATTTGAGTAAAGCAACTTGGGATTTGTATCCTACTAGCTTGGGTAGCGATGCAAATTTCTCTTTATTGAATGCTCGCTCAGCTCATTATTTCTCGATTGCTGATGATGTGTTTGCTTTTAGCGCGCAATTATCATTGGCCTCCGAAGACACCCCTTTCACGCATTTACCAAGACCTAGTGGAGATGGAACCTTACGAGGTGCGAATGGCCAACGCTGGATTGATAACGCTAGTGTGGGGGCGCAAGCCGAATTTCGAAAGGCAATTTCAAACCGGTGGGCCGCGGTTGTCTTTACCGACACGTTCCAAGTTGCATCAGATTTAGACCAGTTTGCATTGTCTGACTTTCATTACAGTATAGGGGGCGGCATTCGATTTGCGACAACACCAGACCGTTTCAATGTCCGTCTGGATGTGGGTTTTGTCGATTTTGAGTCATTTAATTTTGCTATTACTGTGGGTGAAGCGTTTTGATGGATGAATTGCGTACCAGTAAATTTCATGTGTTGAAATCCGATACTGAGCCAATGGCTCAGTGGCGAATCACATTAAATGACGTTATTTTTGGTGCAGAGTCAAAGCCGGGGAAAACCTTCGACATTATTCTTATCATTGCTATTTTATTAAGTGTGTCGGCCGTCATCCTTGAGAGCATTGTCTCTATCAACACCCCACTTGGTAAAAACTTATACATTGTCGAGTGGGTGTTTACCATTGCCTTTACCGTTGAATACGGTTTGCGATTAGTGTGCGTTCGACATCCGTTAAAATATGCATTGAGCTTTTATGGCCTCATTGATTTACTGTCTATTATTCCAACTTATTTATCCCTGTTGGTACCGGGCGCGAATTCGTTGCTGGTTATTCGAATATTCCGAATTTTACGGGTCTTCCGAATTTTAAAGTTGTTCCACTATATTCGCGAAGCAGAAACTCTAGCCGAAGCCATGGTCGCGGGTCGTCGCAAGATCATAGTGTTCTTATATTTTATTTGCACTCTAGTGGTTGTGTTCGGCTGCGTCATGTATTTGGTGGAAGGCTCAGTCAATGGCTTTACCTCCATCCCACGCAGCATATATTGGGCAATTGTTACCATGACCACCGTCGGTTATGGGGATCTAACACCGACAACGGCTTTTGGGCAACTCATCGCGTCTATGATGATGATCATTGGCTACGCTGTCATTGCTGTGCCTACGGGCATCTACACCGCTGAGTTATCTAAGGCCATTGTACGAAAACGCGATGTTCGAGGGTGTGTCGGCTGCGGTAAAAACGGCCATGAAGTTGAATCAGATTACTGTCGGTATTGTGGCGAGAAGTTGCCAGAGTGAACGGCCCGACTGGGTGACGTTATCTGCAAGCTTAGTTTGCTGAGTTACCGTAAAAAAAGTGGCGCTGTAAACCCATTCATGAGGGCTAGTTATTGGCATCCAAGGCAATAATGGCCCCATATGTACAGCACCGCTGCTTCATAGCTTCGTGCTATTGTATTTTCAAACATCTAATTTAATAAGATTATCAGGTAATACGCGAACTATTTTAATTGCGAATTAATTCCAAACAATTTTTGAGTATTTAACTTTGTTTGGTTTTGAAGCTCGTCCATGGTGATCGATTTTTGCTCGGCCAATGCTTCAGCCACCCGCAACAAATCTAAAAGAGGGTTAGCTTCGGTTAAAGGTTGCGAAGCCATGAAGGGTGCGTCAGTTTCTAGCAATATTTTTTCAACCGGTATTTTACTGACGGCTTGGAGTGTTTTAGGTGATTTCAATATCATAGGGCCAACACCGATATGCAACCCTAACGCGACATAACTTTGCGCCAGTTCGGCGCTACCCGAAAAAGCGTGTACAACGCCACCATGGACGCCATGCTTTTTCAACAATTGAAGCATGTCGTTATGCGCTTTTACGCAATGCAGAATGACGGGAAGTTCGTTATGTTTTGCGAGTTCAAGCTGGCCTTCAAAGGCTTCTAACTGAAGTAATTTCTCTGGTCGAGGCGTCTTACCTTGATAGTAATCTAACCCTATTTCACCAACGGCCACTGCGGGTTGATTTTTTAGCCATTGCTCTAAAGCCTCAATGTCTTGAGTTGGATTAGTAACATACCAAGGGTGTGTGCCAGCGGCACAGAATACTTGTGGAGAGCGGATGGTGAATGCGTCTTTCCATTGCGCGGGCATCGTTCCTGGAATGACAAACGATTCAATCTGATGCTGGGCAGCATCTTCTAGGTTTTGATCTAAGTTTGATAGGTCATTGAGATGGCAGTGACTGTCTATCCAGCCACCGCCGACTTTAAACTCAGTAGTAGGCATACTTTTCTTCGAGGATTCGAAGCTGTGCTTGTGCTTGCGCAATTTCAACAATAAGTTGCTTATTGCGTTCCTCTAAACCGCCTAGCTCTTCTTGCATTTGACCTATGCTGTTGTAGATATTACGGCGCTCTTCTTCTGGTGTAGTTGCAGCAAACATTGCGGCTTCAGCGTCGATTAAGGCCTGTTTTAGAGAACTGATTCTATTCTCATTGCTACGCTGTTCAGATTGCAAGCTACTCACGACACTGCGAACGGAGTAAATTTCGCGTCCTGCTTGGTACGAGTCTAAAAATTCACCTTCAATAGATGGTGGGCAAATACCCGTATACTGATACCCTTTTTGGCCCTGTACAAAACCATTGCGTGGCGTACAGAAAGAGAGAACGCCTTCACTATGGCCATCTAAGTAATCGCGAAATTGAGGTGCTACACCGTGCTTTGCACAGGCCTCGCGATGAGAAGCAATGCGAGTATCTGGATACCCTCTGGCACCATCTTCGTAGCCAATTTGATACCAATCGGCTGTTAAACACTCATCTTCACTTAAGGTAGCACACCCTGATAATACAAGCATGGTGGCAATAAAAGCGATTCCAATGCGGTTCATTTACTTCTCCAAAGTATTTTAGTTATTTATAGATTAGGTAAAAGTTTCGCAGATTTTAGCTGAACCGCAACTTAATTGATGTCTTTTAATCAAAAAAAACGCTTTTCAGGCAACTTTATATTCCCTGGGGTATATTCCGATCGGCTCTTATAGCTACTGGATGGTTTAAAGTTGCAGACAGAGGGAGCAATCGAATGCCCTGTAAATCGTCGATAGGCAATTGATTCAAAAATGCCACCGTTTCAGGATAAGGGTGACAAATTACCCGCACATGGTGCCCTTGCCGTGCTTTTTTCAAGGCTAATTGCCATTGTTTGTTTAAAAATGCTTTGTCTTTTTGATGATCCAAGAAGACCTGCCGTTTTGCCCAAGGTATTTGATGGTCATCAGCGGCTTGCCAAGCCACCGAATTTGCAACCGTGTGGCTGTCGAAAAAATAAAACTGATACGGTTTTAGTGCCGCCATGACCCAATCCATGGCTTCTCGGTCTTGAGTAAGGCGACTGCCCATGTGATTAGATAATCCTACCGCATAAGGAACACTGGCAATGGCATCGTGTAAATTTTGCTCCAAGGCTGCACGACCATCTCGTTTATCTAAACCAAATGGTCCTAACGGGAAATCAGTGGTATTAGACATCGGGGCATGCACGATGACTTCTAATTTATTACGGTGTGCATATCGTGCTAGTTCTTCACTGTAAGGTCGGCCAGGCATCACAGCAACCGTTGTGACAAAGTTTGCGTCGATGGCGGCCTTACCAGCCGAGAGTTGATTGCCTAAATCATCTAGTACTAATGTGATACTGCCACTGGCACTCGCATTTGCGGTGCTGAACAACAGCACCGCAATGAGTTTAACGATGGTAATACTTAGCTTCATTTAAAAAACGATATACCTTTCAACAAGGTCAATGCTTGATACAGCTGATAATCTCGCTCTGCTAAATCCGCTTCGGTTTGCTCTGTTTCACTGTCAGCTTCTGTGCCACCTTCTTGATCATTATTCAACGCGCCGGCCAGATCGGCTTCTTTATAATAAGGTTCGCTATCTTGTTGAGTGAGTTTGCCAGGTTTGACTATAACATCAGGCACAATACCTTGGGCTTGAATTGAGCGTCCGCTTGGTGTGTAGTATCGCGCTGTTGTTAGTTTAATGGCATGGTCTTTATCGAGTGGCAAAATGGTTTGTACACTGCCTTTTCCGAACGATTGCGTGCCCATGATTAAGCCACGTTTATGATCTTGAACGGCACCGGCAACAATTTCCGAAGCACTGGCTGAACCACCGTTAATTAACACAACCAAGTTAACGTTTTCACTTGGGTTCGCGCTGCGGGCTGTGAAACGGCTATCGGAGTTCGCTGTTCGGCCTTCGGTGTACACTATTAACCCTTCACTGATTAATGCATCAACTACTTCAACAGACGCCTGTAAAACACCACCCGGGTTGTTACGTAGATCTAGAACCAAACCGTTCAACTCACCATTAGCTTCATCGCGCAAGCTTTCTATCGCATTGACGAAGTCTGGGCCAGTACGCTCCTGAAATTGAGAGATACGGATATAGCCATATCCGGTTTCAAGCATGCGTGAACGAACGGAAGTGATTTTAATAATATCGCGCGTAATTTCGACTTCTAAAGGACCGTTCTCGCCTTCACGCGCAATGGTCAATACGATGTCCGTTCCTGGCTTACCGCGCATGAGAGAGACAGCATCATTAATCGTCATCCCTTTTACGGGCGTTTCGTCAATTTTAGTAATCAAGTCACCACTTTGCATACCCGCTCGGAACGCCGGCGTATCATCAATTGGCGCGACGACACGAACAAACCCTGTCTCATCTAAAATAATTTCGATGCCTAAGCCACCAAACTCACCGCTGGTGCTTTCTCTTAAAGATTTGAAATCATCGGGCGTCAAGTAATCTGAGTGAGGATCTAGACCAGACAACATACCCTCGATGGCCGATTCAAATAACTCTTCATCAGTCACCTCTTCTACATAAGATTGTTTGATGCGCTCAAGTATTTGCGACATTAAACGAACTTCATCGATTGGCAAACGTGATTCATTTTCGGCATGAACCTGTGAGGTAAACCCCACTGCAATACCAATAACCAAAGCGGTCGTTGCCGTAAGCCATGGATTTCGAATGAGTCTCATAATGGTTCCTTTAACATCTGATGTTTGATTTTGTTCACTCAAGGTAATTTACCTCTTTTTCAGCCACGACGATGGATTTTCGGGGCGGCCATTGTTTCTTAATTCAAAATAAAGACCAGACCGACTGTGCCCGCCTGACTGTCCAACTGAGGCGATTACTTCACCTGTCTCGACCCAGCTGCCAACTTCTTTAAGCAGTGATTGATTTCGCCCATAAAGCGTCATAACGCCGTTTCCGTGATCAATAATAATCAATAAGCCATGAGTTCTGAAGAAATCAGCAAACACAACTTGCCCTGCTTGAATCGCTCGTACCGGATCACCGGCCGGCGCCGCAATGGTGACACCTTGCCACTTTAATTGGCTACCATCTATTACACCATTGTAGCTGTTGAGCAGCCTGCCAGTGACCGGCCATGCTAATTTACCTTTTAATTTACGAATATCTTCAGCGTCTGGAAACTCTAAGCTAAAGGCATCGAGCTTTTCTTGCAAGTCGCTAATCAGGGTCGATAGTTCCTCGCGCTCTGTAACTTTACGTTGAATTTGCTTTTCTGTACTGACGACTTCTTTCGATAAGTTAGCCAGCACTTGAGCACGCTTATTCTTTTGAGACTTTAATTGCTTTTCTTGTTCTAAGAGCAACTGACTTTGCGAGACAAGATCATCACGTTGCTGTTCTATTGTCGACTTCAAGGCCGCGAGTTTACGCTTTTCCTGTACCCACTGATTCAAAGTTTGCTGTTGGTAATCGGTGAGAATCGAAAAATAATACAATTGCCGCGCATAATCCTCTGGGCGCTGCCCAGATAATAACAGCTTGATAAGGGGTTGATTATTTTGCGTGTAAGCAAGACGTAAAATAGAAGCAATGACGTCTTGTTTACTATCAAGTGCTTCACTTAACTCGAAGATTGCTTGCTCATTTGCTTGAACTTCGGCGCTTAATTGTTCAATTCTTCCGTTGAGCTGAAGTGCTTTTTTTTGAACGACACCTATTTCAACTTCGACCTGTTTTAAGGCTTTTTGTTGCGAAGTTAAATCTTTTTGCTTGCTGCTCAGGTCTGATTGCAGCGACAGCAACTCTTTATTCAGTGCTTCAAGCTTCTTTTTTTGTTCGGCCACATCATCGGCAATAGCAAGCGATGCGATGAGCGCAATAACTGTAACGAGCAAGCTCTTTAGTAAAGTATTCACAATTCAACAGCAAAATAAAGGGACTGCATAGTAACAAGAAATCCCCTATTGTCTAAAGGCATCGATCACATTTGGCAGAATAAGTGCGCAACACTTATTCTGCCGGAAAGGGTGCTACCCCAGTAAACTGCGCCCCGTCATTTGCTCGGGACGTTCTTTGCCCATAATTTTCAGCAATGTTGGTGCAATATCACACAATGCACCGTCTTTTAGAGCGGCATTTACATTGTCGTTAGAGACATACACTAAAGGCACAGGGCACAGTGTATGACTTGTCACAGCGCCGCCCGTTTTAGGGTCGACCATCAATTCAACATTACCGTGATCGGCGGTAATAAGCACTTCAGCATCGGCTGCCAATGCCGCTTTTGTCACAGCATCTACCGCTGTATCAAGAGCTTCAACGGCTTTTATTGCAGCATCGAGCTTACCCGTATGACCAACCATATCACCATTGGCGTAGTTACAAACAATTAAATCGAACTCTTTTGACGCAATCGCATCGACTAACTTCTCAGTCACCTCTGGCGCGCTCATTTCCGGCTGCAAATCGTAAGTGGCCACTTTAGGTGAAGGAATAAGAATCCGCTTCTCACCTTCAAATTCAGTTTCTTGGCCGCCACTGAAGAAAAAGGTTACATGTGCGTATTTTTCAGTTTCAGCGATGCGTAATTGCTTGCCGCCACTATTAGCGACAACTTCGCCAATGGTGTTCACTAAATTCTCTGGCGGGTATGCAACTTCACACGGGATGTCACCGGCGTACTCTGTTAAGGTAACAAAGCTCGATAGCTTAGGACGAACACTGCGATCTAGATCCGATTCTAAACCATCGTCTATAATTGCGCGGGCCAATTCACGCGCTCTGTCGGGTCTAAAATTCATAAATACAACCGCATCACCGTCATTAATGGTGATAGGGTTTGTTGAATCAGCACGAACAGATGCAGCCGGCATGAACTCATCGTCTTTATCTTGTTCATAGGCAGCGTGCAGCGCATCCATAGGCGTACTGGCTACGATATCCGCTTCACCTTTAAACAATAAATTATAAGCAGCCTGAACACGTTCCCAGCGATTATCTCGATCCATTGCGTAGTAACGACCAATTAGCGAAACAATACCGCCAACGCCCAGTTTTTCTAGTTTAGCTTCTAAAGCCTCAATAGACTTTAAAGCACTGCGAGGTGGAGTATCTCGTCCGTCTAAGAAGGCATGAACAAAAACTTTTTTCGCACCACGTTGTACCGCTAGATCAACCATGGCATGAATATGGTCTTCATGTGAATGAACGCCGCCTGGCGAAAGCAGCCCCATAATATGTACCGCGCCGCCTGCATCTAGCGCCGCATCGACCGCCCCAGTTAACACAGGGTTTTCAAAGAAATCACCGTCTTTAATGGCTTTTGTGACTCTTGTTAGTTGCTGATAAACCGTACGGCCAGCCCCTAGATTCATATGACCGACTTCTGAATTCCCCATTTGTCCATCGGGAAGTCCTACGGCCATGCCAGACGTTTGAATCAAGCTATGAGGGTAAACAGACCATAAACGGTCCCAGTTGGGTGTATTCGCTTGTTCAATTGCGTTTGATTTAGATGTCTCGCTGTAGCCAAATCCATCTAAAATCAGTAATACCGCGGTTTTACCTGTTGCCATGATCCAAAGCCTCTCAAACCAAAATGTAGGAAAATTACATAATAGTGTACTAAAATAGCGACAAACTGCGAGTTGTAATTGTTAAAAATTACGAATATTTAAATTAACCGAGCATGATAATAGGCAATTTTCGGCATGAAGACAGGTGTTAGAAGTGGACAGCTTGTGTATACTGCGGCCTCTTTTTTATTGTCTAGAGATTGACCCATGTTAGAACAGCTTTTGGAATTTGCCGTAAACCACTGGATTCTTACATCACTTTGGATTGCCTTAGCTATTTTGCTTATGAAGACAGAAGGTGCCCGCGGTGGCCTCGCTTTATCACCCCAGCAGGTAACCCAAAAAATTAATAATGAAGACGCTAAAGTGATCGATATTCGCGCAAAAGACGAATTTAATAAAGGTCACCTACCCAATGCGACTAACATTCCAGCCCGAGATGTTCAAAAACGCCTTGGTGAATTAGAACCCTTTAAAGACCAGCCTGTTATTTTGATTTGCAAAACAGGCACAACGGCTGGCGCAACCGGTGCAATTTTGGCTAAAGAAGGTTTCTCTAAGTTATTTAAACTGCGCGGTGGCATTTTAGAGTGGCAAAACAGCAACTTGCCATTGGTTAAAAAGTAAAAAGGTAGCCTCAAAATGACTGCAACCGTAAAAATGTACTCTTCAGATTGGTGCCCTTTTTGTATTCGAGCTAAACAATTGCTCGATTCAAAAAAAGTACGCTATGAAGAGTTAAAAGTCGATGGCCAACCCGCGCTGCGTCAAAAAATGACAACAGAAAGTGGCCGGACCAGTGTTCCACAAATTTGGATTGGTTCAACCCATGTGGGCGGATGCGATGAACTTTATGCACTAGAACGATCTGGCAAGCTTAATATACTGCTAGACGAGGCATAATAGGCGGAAAACTACCATTATTAATAACGAAATATCCACAATAAAGGCATGCGTTGAAAACTTAGGTAATATGTCACTTAAGTTCGACAACGATGACAATATTTCGTTAATCTAATGCTCAACACCCTTTTTTGAACTAGGTCGCTCAATGAGCACCCGAAATACCCAAATTGCCTGCTACGCAATTGAAACTATAATAAGATATTAGGAAGTCCCATGACTGAACAGCAACAACCTCAATTTGGCATCCAGCGTTTGTATTTAAAAGACTTATCATTTGAAAGCCCAAACTCGCCAGCCATTTTCCGCAAAGAATGGAAGCCACAGGTCAAGTTAGATTTAAACACCAGCACCAGTGTTTTAGATGAAGGTGTGTTTGAAGTTGTCTTAACCTTAACAGTCTCCGCAAAGCTAGAAGAAGAAACTGCATTTTTATGTGAAGTTCAACAAGCGGGCATCTTTACCCTATCTGGCTTCCCAGAAGAAACACGTGACCAAATGCTTGGCGCATACTGCCCAAACATTTTATTCCCTTATGCTCGTGAAGCTATTGATGCACAAGTGATCAAAGGCAGCTTCCCAGCCTTAATGCTAGCGCCAGTAAATTTTGATGCGCTGTTTGCACAGAATAAAGCGGAAGTGGAAAACGCTACCACTAATTAAGCGACATACCCTCATGCAATAGGATTGCCGAATGCCTGAAACTCATCTTCAGTCACTCTACCTAGGAGCTTTCACAAACAGTGACAGTTTGGCAATCCTTTGTTCCAAAGAAGGGACAATTCAAGCTATTAGCCAGACCCTTGCTGAATTCCTTAGGGTTGAAAGCAGCGCTATTATTGGACAACAATTACTAGTTTCCCAAACATCAGAAGCCCCTAATTTAGAGTGGCTCACGGAAGCAACTCAACACCAAAAGCAATGGCTCGTAACAGGACGTATTTCCGTACTTGGAAACTTCAGTGGTTTCGAAAAAGTCAGTTCCTTTTTTGTAAAAAAGCTCACCGTTGACAACGAAATTGTCGGTTATCAATTAAAGCTCGAAAAAGCCAATGCGCTTCAAACTACCTTACCTCAGAACGCCTGGCTTCAGCTTTTTGATGATTCTCCAGATGGTATTGCACTATTTGATGAATCACTCAAAATAATATCAACGAATTCAGCTTTTAAAAAGCTAACTGGCTTGCACGACACCGCCATTGCTACAGTGGCTATTGACGATGTGGTTACGATTGCCGGGTCTTTTTCTGACTGGCTTTCAAGTGCCGAGACACTGGCCGTTCAAGGAACTTTAAAGGGAAACTTAGGCGTACAAACCTCGATTTCAATTCGTGTGACCCCGTTCGATATTGGCAACCATATGTATTTTTGGTGCTTTATAGCCGACTTATCTCACGCCACTAAATTACAACAAAAGCTGAATGCCACCCTATCTCATTTTAAGACTCTATTTGAAAATAACAGAGACGGAATTGCCTTAACCAATGTCCAAGGCAACTACATTGAAGCAAACCAGCAGTTCGCAACCATGCTGGGCTTTGATAGGGATTACATCATCGGTCGGCATTTTGCCTATTTCAATGCAAAACACAGCTTTGAACTAACCGCGAAAGAAATGCAGCAATTTGTTGATTCTGGATTTATCGAACCTTTTGAAAAGCAACTTCAGCGCGCCGACGGCTCTATTACAAATGTATCCGTGCAATTATTTCCTCATTACGATGACGAAGACACTTACAGTGGCGCATGGTGTATCTACCACCCAATTTCAGCCGAAGAAGAGAAGTATCGTCGCCAGAAAAAACGCTTTGAGATGTTGCTCGAAAAATCCATTGATGCGATCGCCTACTCTAGCTTCGAGGGCATTATAGAAGTTGCCAATCAAGCCTTTTGCGATATGGTTCAAAGGACTTCTGCAGAGCTTGTCGGCATGTCTTATAAAGAGATCACGCCTGCCCACGATATACAGCGTGAAGAATCTATTTTTAGAGACCAACTGTTAGCCCGTGGCTACTCTGATGTTTATTCAAAAGATTTTGAACTGCCCGATGGCCGACTGGTTCCTGTTTCGATTCGAACTGTATTGATCCGCTCTGAAAGCGGCCACCCCGAGGGTGTTTGGTCTATTTCACGTAGCAACGAACAACGCGACAGGCTAGTTGATAGCCTTGCAGAAAGTGAACGTAGATTTCGCTCATTATTTTCGAACAGCTTTGACGCTATCGCATTATGGTCGCCGAAAGACGAAATCCAATACGCGAACCGTGCCTATTTAGAGCTTATTGGCTATAGCCAGGAAGAGCTTAGAGATCTCGACTACCGCAAATTTACACCGGCAGGCTGGGAAGAGGTAGATGCCTTAATGGCTAAGCAAGTTGCCGAACGTGGCTATAGTGATATTGTCGAAAAAGAAGTCTTGAGTAAAAACGGCCGACGCATTCCAATCAGTATTCGTGCCAGCGGCATGAAAGACTCGGCCGGTAACATTATCGGAAGCTGGGTGATCATTCGAGACATTTCAGATTATCGGAATACTTTTAAAGAACTCGAACATTCACAAAATCTATTACGTCAAACCAGTCGAATGTCGCGTGTCGGTGGCTGGGAACTCAATATAGAAAAACAAGAATTCACTTTTACTGAAGAAACCTATCGAATTTTATCGATACCAAGCTCTTACAGTTTAACCGTGAAAAGTATTTCTAAAGTCCTTGATCCGCACTCTGAATCAATGATTGTTCAAAAGGTTAAAGAAGCGTTCATCAGTGACACGCATCAAGAAGTTGAGTTGAAGCTTTCTGGGTTTGAACCAGAGCGTTGGATTCGCGTCAGTGCACAAACCGGTTATGAAACTGGCAACAATAAAAAATATTTATACGGCGCAGTCCAAGACATTACCGATTTTAAACAGAAAGAGAAAACACTCGAGTTCGATAAAAATATTTATCAGCAATTGGCTTTTCATGATCCACTGACAAAACTGCCTAATCGGCTATTATTATCGGATCGGTTTGAACAGACCACCAGCCAGGCCATGCGAGATAAAAAGGTGGTGGCACTCATTGTTATTGATCTTGATAACTTTAAACAAATTAACGATGAATACGGGCACCCTGCCGGTGATGCGTTACTTAAAGAGTTGGCTCAGCGATTTGTGAGCAATGTTCGTAAAAACGATACAGTGTCCCGTTTAGGGGGAGATGAATTTATCATCATTGCTCGTTTAGACAACCCGAACGATATCGACGCCTTTGCTCAAAAGATTCTTTTGGGCTTATCTGAACCGGTTAAATGGCAGGATCATTCGTTTAACTCTAGTGCTTCGATGGGCGTAGCGCTTTACCCTAAGCACGGTGAAGATTTTGACACCCTCTACAACCGTGCCGACAAAGCGCTTTATTGGCGTAAACATCATGAAAAAAATGGTTACACCCTAGCCGATCAAAGCGAATCGTCGTGATACACCCCGACATTTTTAAAGCCAGCATCACTCAAATGCAGTGCGTGCATCTTACTCATCACGCCTTTATCGCAATACAATAAATACTCTTTACTTGAGTCCAACTCTTTAAAGCGCTTATTAATACTGTAAAACGGAATATTAATTACTTCATGGTTTTCCAACTTGAACGCCTGCTGCTCAATATCATTTGGATGTCGAACATCGATAATAACCGCCGTTTCTCGATCAATCTTAGCTGACACCGCATGATCTATTTCAGAGGTGGGTTGCCACTTCATGGTTTCGATCGATTCAACATTAGCCGACTCTAACGCTTGTTCTAGCAAGTTAAAATCGAAGGTCGATTCTGCAGCTTCTACATCCGCTTTTTTACAGGCGGCATTTGGCTTTCTTGAAATCACGCCACAATATTCTGGAATTCGCTCTACAAAGCTCGCGGCCCCAATTGAACGCGCAGCATCAACTATGGTTTGCTTGTCTGTCACGGCCAGCGGTCGAATAACCATACGATCCGTGACATCATCGATCAAGCGCTGATTCATCATGGTTTGGCTAGATACTTGCGCTATGGCTTCACCAGTAACGTAAGCATCGGTGCCAACTTTATCGCTCACTTTATTGGCGGCCCGCATCATCATTCTCTTTAACACAACACCCATATAGCGATCTTCAACCTGATCTAATATCCCTTCGACAACCCCTTCAAATGGTACAGAGATAAACTTCACACGGTGCGAACTGCCATACTTTTTCCATAGATAATAGATAACTTCCTTAACACTGTTTTCATGCGCGGCACCGCCTAAGTTAAAAAACAAAAAGTGAGTTTTTATCCCTCGACGCATAATCTGATAGGTAGCCACTGTTGAGTCAAAGCCACCGCTGACCAGCGTAACAGTTGTGCCGGCCGTCCCTAACGGAAACCCTCCAAGGCCTTCTCGTCGTTGATCAATGACAAACACGCGTTGATCACGAACTTCTAGATTGATGGTTATTTCAGGGTTATGTAGGTCAACGCCTTTAGCATTTGATCGTTGATTAATGCCACCGCCCACATAACGCTCTAAATCGACAGAAGTGAAGTCGTGTTTGCCGGTTCGTTTAGCCCGAACAACAAAGGTTTTATTATTGAGCGCGTCCCCCCAAACACTCAGCGTATCTGTTATCACCTGATCTAGATCGACTAATGGAAACTCAACCACCTTATTAATGTGTGCAATGCCCGGAATGCACACCAATGCCCCATAAACGCTGTCATTGACCGCGTCACTGGCGTCTTCAGGTGTCCAAACTTCAATGGAATCCCAAAGATTGCGCATTTTTGCATCGGCGCTAACTTTAAGTAACACATTGCGAATGTTTTGACCCAACTGCTTAATAAGAAGTTTACGGACAGGTTTAGTTTTGATGGTGATTTCAGGGAAGAACTTTACTACGAATTTCATGTTAGTTGGGCGCATTCAAATTAAAAGGCGATTATAGCACCTAAGCGTAATGAGTCAGCTATTGGGCGCAGAAAAAGCGTAGGTAAAGTGGCTGCATCAACTTACAATCACGCACCACACTTATGCACCAAAACAACGCACAACAACACGCAAAGCACCACTTTGATGCATCATTTCTCTATTTTCTGCTCTATACTGAGCGCTAACGCCCATTACTATGCCATTTGGCTCTCTGGCATAGCGATTGCTTATTCATGATCACTGTTGGTGCTTCTGCGAAATATTAGGTTTATTTAACAGCACCAGCACAATCAATTCGCAAGAGACGGCAATGGCCTCTTAATAAATAGAAACAGTAATGGAGACAAACAATGTCTAAAACGCTTACGCTAATTCAAGAATCGGAAGCTCGTTGGGTCGATTTACGCTTTACAGATACCAAAGGTAAAGAGCAGCACGTTACCATCCCTTCATCAGAGGTTGATGACAGTTTCTTTGAAGACGGTAAAATGTTCGATGGCTCTTCTATTGAGGGCTGGAAAGGTATTAACGAATCTGACATGATTTTAATGCCTGATGATACTGCTTCTGTTTTAGACCCGTTCACTGAAGATGCGACCGTTATTGTGCGTTGTGGCATCGTTGAACCTTCTACAGGCGAAGGTTATAACCGTGATCCACGCTCTATTGCACAACGTGCTGAAAATTACTTACGCTCTACTGGTTTAGGTGATGAAGCCTACTTCGGTCCTGAACCAGAATTTTTTGTCTTTGATGACATTAAATGGGGTGCGGACATGTCGGGTTGTTTCTATAAAATCGAATCTGACGAAGCGGCTTGGTCATCTGAGCGTACTTTCGAAGATGGCAACTTTGGTCACCGTCCTGGCGTTAAAGGTGGTTATTTCCCAGTTCCTCCAGTCGATAGCCTTCATGAAATCCGTGCTCAAATGTGCGATGCCATGGAAGCAATGGGTTTAACGATCGAAGTACATCACCACGAAGTGGGTACGGCAGGTCAGTGTGAAATCGGCGTTGGCTTAAACACCTTAGTCAAGAAAGCCGATGAAGTGCAAATTCTGAAGTACTGTGTACATAACGTTGCTCACGCTTATGGCAAGACAGCAACCTTTATGCCTAAACCTATCGTTGGCGACAACGGTTCTGGTATGCACGTACACATGTCTTACGTTAAAGATGGCGTGAACCAGTTTGCTGGTGATGAGTATGCTGGTCTTTCTGAAGCGGCTCTTTTCTACACAGGCGGTATCATTAAGCACGCGCGTTCTTTGAATGCATTTGCAAACGCATCGACCAACTCTTACAAGCGTTTGGTTCCTGGCTTCGAAGCACCTGTTATGTTGGCATACTCTGCTCGTAACCGTTCAGCTTCTATCCGCATCCCTTACGTTAATTCGCCAAAAGGCAAGCGTGTTGAAGTTCGTTTCGGCGACCCAACAGCAAACCCATACTTAATGTTCTCTGCCTTCCTAATGGCTGGCTTAGACGGTGTTATCAACAAGATCCACCCTGGCGATGCTGCTGACAAAGATCTGTATGACCTTCCACCAGAAGAAGCTGCTGCTTACCCAACGGTTGCAACAAGCCTAGAGCAAGCTTTAGAAGCGCTAGACAATGACCGTGAATACCTAAAAGCTGGCGGTGTATTTGATGATGATACGATCGACGCTTACATCGAATTGAAGATGGAAGAAGTGACTCGATTGAACATGACAACTCACCCAGTTGAGTTTGATATGTACTACTCAATCTAAGGGCTTTTCCTTTAGATACAAAAAAAGCCCTTGCACTGTTATGGTGCAAGGGCTTTTTGTTCACCTATTTTTATAAAACCTTACATTTTCTTAACCGACTTAGGCTTTTTCTTAAATTGCTTACGAACGGGCTTACCTGGTTTATTTAAATGTTTAGCCTTATTGGGTGCGCGATATTTTTTACGCTCTTCTGGCTTTTCTTCGGCCGGTACTAGCTGATGCTCACCATCCCCAATCAAATGTTTTAACCCTAAGTTCGTTAACGTCTCACGAATTTTTCCCCAGCCTTGTTTATCGTGATAACGCAACAACATCTTTTGCAGTTGTCTTTGCTCAATCTTTTTAACGATGTTGACAGGGTTACTTTTATAGGTGACTCGCTTGAGCGGATTCTTACCAGAGTAATACATGGCTGTCGCTAAACTCATCGGAGAAGGATAAAACGTTTGAACTTGATCAACCTTCATATTTTGTCGCTTCAGCCACAATGCCAGATTCACCATGTCTTCGTCTTCGCAACCTGGGTGAGCCGCAATAAAATAAGGAATAAGGTACTGCTTTTTACCCGCTTTTTTAGAGAATTTATCAAACATGGTTTTGAATCGGTCATAGGTTCCCATGCCCGGTTTCATCATCATCTGCAGAGGACGGTTTTCGGTATGCTCAGGCGCTATTTTCAAATAACCCCCAACATGATGCGTGACTAACTCTTCGACGTATTCAGGGTCTTCAACAGCTAGGTCATATCGTAAACCTGAGGCAATGGCGACCGTATGAATCCCCTCCACTTTGCGAACTTTCCGATACAACTCAGTCGTCATTGAGTGGTCTGTTTTCAAGTTTTTACAGATAGAAGGATATACGCAGCTTAAGCGACGACAATTAGATTGAATGTCGTCGTCTTTGCATTGTAAGTGGTACATATTCGCGGTGGGTCCGCCTAAGTCAGATATCGCCCCAGAAAAATTAGGGACTTTATCGCGCATGTCCTCGACTTCTCGCAATACTGATTCGTGCGAGCGGCTTTGAATTATGCGGCCCTCATGTTCTGTAATTGAGCAAAAAGTACACCCCCCAAAACAACCTCGCATAATATTGATCGAGGTTTTAATCATGTCATAAGCGGGTATTTTCGCCTTGCCATAACTAGGGTGTGGCACTCGTGCATAAGGCAAATCAAATACGCCATCCATTTCTTCTGTGGTTAAAGGAATCGGAGGAGGATTAACCCAGACATCCATATTAGCGTGCTTTTGAACCAATACATGAGCATTGTGCGGATTGGCTTCAATGTGCAAAACTCGACTGGCATGCGCATAAAGCGCTGGATCATTTCGCACCTTTTCGAACGACGGTAAACGAATGTAAGTTTTGCTGTGATCAATTTCTTGCTTACGCTGCAAAGGCATTGGTATAACTCGCAACGTTTGAACTTCTTCTTCCACTTGACTCGAAGCACAATTCGCCTTCTCACCCGCATCGGTAATGGCCTGCTTAGCTTCATAAGGGTTCGGTTCATTAAACTCTGTTATTTCACCGATGTTGTGAGGCCAATCGATACGGCTGGAATCTATTTCGGTCCAATCGCGAGGCGTTTCTTTCAGTAAAATAGTGGTGCCACGAACGTTTCTTATACTTTCGATTGGCACATTATTAGCAAGCTTGTGTGTTACCTCAACCAATGCTCTCTCAGCGTTTCCGTACAACAAAATATCGGCATTAGCATCAAACAACACTGAATGCCGAACCTTGTTGCTCCAATAATCATACTGAGCAATGCGACGCAGACTTGCTTCTATTCCGCCAAGAACTACAGGAACATCCGAAAAGGCTTCTTTGCATTTTTGGCTATACACCAAAACAGCGCGCTCTGGGCGTTTACCACCTTCGTTATTCGGCGTGTAGGCATCGTCATTTCGAACTTTTAAGTCTGCGGTGTAGCGGTTAATGAGTGAATCCATGTTCCCCGCAGTCACCCCAAAGTAGAGGTTCGGTTTTCCCAAAGCCTTAAATGGCTCGGTCGATGTCCAGTCGGGTTGGCTAATAATTCCAACACGATACCCTTGGGCCTCTAACAATCGCCCCATCACCGCCATGCCAAAACTCGGATGATCTACATAGGCATCGCCTGTCACCAAAATCACATCACAACTGTCCCACCCGAGCTGATCCATTTCGTCACGACTCATGGGCAAAAAGGGTGCAGGATCAAAGCAAGAAGCCCAATATTTGGGGTATTTAAAGAGGTGAGGCGCAGTTTTATACATGTAGATCTACTAAGACGATATTGAACGCCATAGGATAGCAGAATTTCCGATCTAGCAGAATGCTCACCGACTATATGAACAGAGTATGAAGGCCTTGTCATCAAAATGACATATAACTTAGCTAGTGTAACGGCAATTATTAGTTGCCGGGTGACCCGATGAAAAAAGCAAACGCTCTCTTTTTACTCCTGACTTTATTCTTAGCACCGCTGTCATATTCAACCACTCTAGAACTTAATAAGCCTTCTTTAAACTCTAGAGGTTATCTTTTTGAAATACATGGTTCGAATACCATTGGCGCTCACTTAGCGCCCACATTAGTTGAGCAATGGCTAAGGCACCACCAGTTTGAAACGATCGAACGGAGAAAAACGACACTCACTAATGAAGTTGAGATTTGGGCTCGAACACCTGCCAGCGGCATGACAATCAAGGTGAAAATCGCTGCTCATGGCTCAAGTACCGGATTTTTAAAATTACAATCAAACATTGCGGATATCGCAGCCGCCTCAC
>NZ_JAUFQI010000001.1:640000-660000 GCF_030409715.1 Reinekea marina | reverse complement strand
CACATGCAATGCAAAGAATCGGTTTAACGTAATACCTGATATTAAGAAATCGCCTCGAATCCACTCCGTTAGGCCATCACCAATGACAGGAATCGCACCGAATAGAGAAATAATTACCTGCGCACCCCAGAAAGAAGTTTGACCCCAAGGCAATACATAGCCCATGAAACCTTCTGCCATCATGATGAGGTATACAAACATACCGAATACCCAAATAAGCTCGCGAGGCTTCTGGTAAGAGCCATACAGCACGCCGCGGAACATATGCAAGTAAACCGTTAAGAAGAAGAAAGAGGCACCCGTGGAATGCATATAGCGAAGTAGCCAGCCCATTTCAACATCACGCATGATGTATTCAACTGAATTAAATGCTTCTTCTGCACTTGGGACGTAAGACATGGTTAGCCAAATACCGGTTAGGATTTGGTTGACGAAGATAACCATGGCTAACAAGCCAAACACATACCAAAAGTTAAAGTTCTTTGGCGCAAAATATTGCGACATGTGCTTTTCGTAAGCATTTGAAACGGGTAAACGCTTATCGATCCAGCGCATAAAAGCACTGTTACGAATACTTACTATTTTAACGTGATCTTTTAAAGAGTTCATAATTAAGCCACCTCACCCACAGTCAGAATAGCACCTTCAATCTTATGAGGCGGAATCACCATATTCGTTGGCGCAGGAACACCTGAGAACACACGACCTGAAAGATCGAATCGAGAACCATGACAAGGACAGAAGAAACCACCTTGCCAGTTAGAATCGTAGGCTTGAGGCTCTACTTCTGGATTGAACTTAGGCGAACAACCAAGGTGAGTACATACGCCTTCGATCACCAATAATTCTTCAGAAAGGCTGCGAGTGTCGTTTTTAGCAAATTCAGGTTGCTGCTCGACATCGGATTCTGGATCGCTTAAGCGAGATTTGAGATCAGCGCTTTTCAGCGTCTCAATCATCTCTGGCGTTCTCCGAACGACAAACACTGGCTTACCGCGCCATTCTACAATGCGCATTTCACCCGCTTCGATACTACTAATATCGACGGAAACTGGAGCGCCCACGGCTTTCGCCTTTTCACTCGGAAACCAAGATTTAACAAACGGTGTGGCTACTCCCACTGCTCCCACAGCGCCAACGGCACCTGTAGCAATGTAGAGGAACCGGCGTCGACCTTTATTTACGCCGTCTTGTGTCATTATTATTGCCCTCTAACGAAAGAAATACTTTCAGCATTTACGAAAATGCTCGGAATACTAAAGAAATTCGCGGGGTGTGACAAGAAAAGCTTTTAAAACTCGTCCTAAAGTTGAACACTCATTCACCCTGATCTTCACTTTATTACAGATGAAAAAAAACCCGGCAATAACCGGGTTTTTGAAAATACGTATAAATTAACGCTTAGAGAACTGTGGCTTACGACGTGCTTTACGTAGACCAACTTTCTTACGCTCTACCATACGTGCATCACGGGTTACGAAACCTGCATCACGTAGTGGCTTGCGAAGATTCTCATCATACTCGATCAATGCTCGAGTAATGCCGTGACGAATCGCACCGGCCTGGCCGTTAGAACCACCACCTGCAACAGTGATGTAAAGGTCAAACTTGTCGCCCATTTCAACCAAATCTAATGGCTGACGAACGATCATGCGAGATGTTTCACGACCGAAGTATTCTTCGATAGTACGCTTGTTGATGACAATGTCACCTTTACCAGGACGCAAAAATACACGTGCCTTTGACGTCTTACGACGACCAGTACCGTAGTTCTGTTGAGTTGCTGCTGTCATGTTATTCCCCATTAAATCTTAAGTTCTTTGGGCTGTTGGGCTGTATGTGGATGTTCAGTTCCAACATAGACCTTCAGCTTCTTCAACATGGCACGGCCAAGCGGTGTACGTGGAATCATACCTTTTACGGCTAATTCAATTGGGCTTTCGCCTTTATGGGCGATCAGCTTCTCGAAGCTCATTGACTTCAAGCCACCTGGGTAACCAGTATGACGGTAGTACTGCTTGTCTTTAACCTTACGGCCTGTGACATGCACCTTCTCCGCATTAATAACAACGATATAATCGCCAGTATCAACGTGAGGAGTGAACTCCGCTTTATGCTTACCACGAAGACGACGAGCGATTTCAGTCGCTAAACGTCCTAGTGTTTGCCCTTCAGCGTCGACTACGTACCAGTCGCGCTTAACTTCAGCTGGTTTTGCTACAAATGTTTTCATTTAACTCCGCCTAGAAAAGTGGGGGGCTCAGGGGAAGTTAATCCAATTTGAGGGCGCGAATCCTACAGAATAGATACGCCCAACGCAAGTCATTTTTTAATCACTTACGAGAATCAACTTCCTTCAGTTTAGTCAGGCCATACCCCAAACCGACTAAACAGCCTAATAGAGCGATCAACACGCCAATAATGGCCCCACTGATTTCAGTGGTTTCATTAGCGAAGCGAACATCACCCCAAAAATATGCCAAACTGGTCAAAACGAAGGTAACAAACACCATCGCGACCATATAAAATCCGCGCGCATCATATATAGATATATCCTGAAGCGCCAGCTTATTGTTTAGAAATCGAAAGCAAAGAGTTGTTGCGCCTGCTGTCATTGCCAACATGATCAATACATACAGCAACATAATACCCCCTTAGTGCTCTCTAGTTTCACGGAATCTTACATCTGGGTGACGCTCCTGCGTCATTTGTAAGTTAACCATGGTTGGTGCAACGTAGGCTAAGTTATCAGAGCCATCTAACGCCAAGTTATCATAAGCCTTGTTTCTAAATGCCTGCAGCGTTGTCGCGTTGTCACATTCAACCCAACGAGCGGTCGCAACACTGATCGGCTCATAGACAGCATCGACCTTATACTCGGCTTTTAACCGATGCGCGACGACATCAAACTGCAAGGTACCCACAGCCCCTACAATCAGGTCGTTGTTTCGCAACGGCCGAAACACCTGCACAGCCCCTTCTTCAGACAACTGCATTAAGCCTTTCTGCAATTGCTTTAACTTTAATGGATCTTTGAGACGAATACGTCGAAACAGCTCAGGAGCGAAGTTTGGAATACCTGAAAACTTCAGCTCTTCGCCTTGCGTGAAGGTATCACCAATCTGGATGGTGCCGTGATTGTGCAGCCCGATGATATCACCAGGGTACGCTTCTTCTACTTTAGAGCGGTCACCTGCGACAAAAGTGAGAGCGTCGGAAATACGAACATCTTTACCCACGCGCACGTGGCGCATTTTCATGCCTTTTTCATATTTACCCGATACGATGCGCATAAAGGCAACTCGGTCGCGATGATTTGGATCCATATTGGCCTGAATTTTAAATATAAAACCGGTCAGCGCTTCCTCTTTCGACTCAACGGTTCGTGTGGTGGTTTCACGTGACATAGGCGCTGGCGCCCACTCCACCAGCCCATCAAGTATATGATCAACACCAAAGTTTCCTAAGGCCGTGCCAAAGTATACTGGTGTTAACTTACCGTCTAAGAACGCCTGTTTATCAAATGAATTACCAGCTTCGAGCAATTCAACCTGCTCGCGAAGCTCTTCAGCATATTCACTGATGACGTCGTCTAGCTCAGGGTTATTAATCCCTTTTATCACACGACTTTCTTGAATGGTGTGCCCCATACCGCTTTGGTACAGCACCACTTCATCTTTTAGCAGGTGATAAATGCCTTTGAATTCTTTACCCATGCCAATGGGCCAAGTAATCGGTGCGCAATCCATTTTAAGAACGCTTTCGACTTCATCCATTAAATCAAACGGGTCTCGGGTATCTCGATCGAGTTTGTTCATAAAGGTTACGATGGGCGTTTCACGCATGCGCGCTACGTCCATTAGCTTAATGGTTCTGTCTTCGACACCTTTGGCTGAGTCGATCACCATTAAACACGAATCAACGGCCGTTAAAGTACGGTACGTATCTTCAGAGAAGTCTTCGTGTCCTGGTGTATCCAGTAAGTTCACCAACTTACCGGCATACGGAAACTGCATAACTGAGGTGGTAATAGAGATACCACGCTCTTTCTCCATTTCCATCCAATCGGACTTAGCGTGCTGGCCGGATTTCTTACCTTTAACGGTGCCGGCCTGCTGAATGGCTTGTCCAAATAAAAGTACTTTTTCTGTAATAGTCGTTTTACCGGCATCTGGGTGGGAGATGATGGCAAACGTACGCCGATTTTCGACTTCGTCAGCAATGGTGGACATGGGTTTCTCTATAAATTAATAAAATCTGGGCGCGCATTATACCTGTCTGGGTTATTTTTTCGACCGCTCAAGGTACAATGCGCGTTTTATTAAGCGATTGCTTCTATTTATGAGCCAAGAAACCGATAACATCTATGCTTCGCCACATGCAAACTTAAGCGACTTCCGCTTTGACGATCAAGTGGCTTCTGTCTTCCCCGATATGATCAAACGCTCGGTTCCTGGCTACAGTCATATTATTGGGTGCATTGGCATTTTGGCAGAACAGTACGCAACCGAACATTCTAGAATATACGATCTTGGCTGTTCACTTGGTGCGGCCACCATGTCAATGAGGCATAGGGTCAGCGCTCCAGGGGTCATGATTTACGCTGTTGATAATTCAGAGGCCATGTTAAAGCGCAGCGCCGACTATCTGGATACTGAAGACTCCCCTGTGCCGGTTAAAACAGTATGCGCAGATATCTCAGAGTTACCAATCGAAAACTGCAGCTTCGCGGTATTAAATTTCACCTTGCAGTTTATTGCTGTAGAAAAACGCGCAGCAACCATTCAAAAAATATACGATGGAATGAAGCCCGGTGGCGCTTTGGTGCTTTCTGAGAAACTCACCATGGAAGATACTCGACTAAACCAGCTATTGGTCGATCATCATCATGATTTTAAGCGCGCTAATGGCTATAGCGACCTAGAAATCAGCCAGAAACGTCAAGCTATAGAGCGAGTGCTTCTTCCCGAGACCGCTCAAGCCCACATCGATCGACTAACACACGCCGGCTTTAAAACCGTAAGTCAGTGGTTCCAATCTTTTAACTTTGCCTCTTTTATAGCGATCAAATGATAGATTACTCTTCTTTCTTAAACCATCTTAGCGACACGGCGTTAGAACCTTGGCAAGCCCCACTTGAGACACAACTCGAAGACCTATGGCGCACATTAAAAGATGGCAACTTGCCGCGTTTATTGAGCTATGTTGATGCCTTGCCAGAAGCTAATACGACCAAAGTAAGTCTATCGGATATTGTGACGGCCACCGGCGATATCTCAGACACCGAAGCTTTGCGCACTCAATTAAAGAACTTAATACCCTGGCGCAAAGGACCGTTTGATTTATTTGATGTGGCTATAGATTCAGAATGGCAATGCAACATGAAATGGCAACGCGTAGCCCCCCATGTTAGCGATCTTAATGGTCGGCACATACTCGATGTGGGCAGTGGCAATGGTTATTATGGCTGGCGCATGAAGGCGGCAGGGGCTCGCACGGTTGCCGGTATCGACCCATCGTGGCTTTCCGTTGTGCAGCATCTTGCCGTAAACAAATACATTGCAGACCCTAGTCACACCGTTTTACCGTTCACCCTAGAAAGTTTGACACCTAATTTAGAGTTATTCGACACCGTATTCTCTATGGGCGTTCTGTATCATCGGCGCTCCCCGCTGGATCACATAAACGAGCTGAAAGGCGCAATACGACCTGGCGGTGAACTGGTACTTGAAACTATCGTCATTCCAGGTGGCCCAAACGAATCACTTGTGCCTATAGGTCGTTACGCGCGAATGAACAATGTGTGGTTCTTACCGACGGCCGATACGCTTGCCAGCTGGCTCGATAAAATGGGTTTCGTTGAAATCAAAATTGTTGATCAGACCATTACAACACCTGAAGAGCAGCGCCCTTCTGACTGGAAGCCTGGTCAAAGTTTAGAGAATTACTTAGACCCAAATAACCACCAGCTGACCATTGAAGGGCATCCCGCACCTATTCGAGCAACGCTAGTCGCCACAAAACCAGAGAACCAACGTCTGAAGCGATACCACCTAGACTAACTGCCAGCGCCTTTCTCAAGCAAGCGGAACGACTTAATCGTTTAAGCAAAGGAATAATAAGCTTTATTTAAATGACTATTGGTTCTAAAAGCGCTATTGAGATTCTACAACTTAAACGATTAAGATAGCAGTGTGGTTTGATCACCCAACCGCTGACGACGGAAAATAAAAACAAACATTAGGTATCTAAATTATGAAAACATTGAAAAAAGCCGCATTAGCAACGGCTGTTGCTGCTGCAATGGCAACTTCTGCCTTGGCCGCTGAATCTGCTCCTACTCGTGGAACAGGCGAATACAGCTGGGACTCTCTCGCTAAATTCGATAAATTAGACTTTTCAGGCGTCACTGTAACGGTGACAGGCCCATGGTTAGCCCCAGAAGACGACTACTTACGCCGTGTATTTGAGCCATTTGAACAAGCCACTGGCGCAACCGTGAAATACAACGGGTCGGATAGCTTTGAACAGCAAATTCTGATTGATGCTCAAGCCGGCACACCGCCTAACATCGCATTTTTCCCTCAACCAGGCTTAGCCGCCGACATGGCTTCGCGAGGCTACTTAACGCCAGTGTCCAATTCAATCAAGCAACAAGTTTTAGACACCTATGCGGCGGGTCAAAGCTGGATCGATCTTGCTACCTATGAGAACAAAGCAGGCAAGGAAGATTTTTACGGCGTATTCTATCGCGCAGACGTAAAAAGCTTAGTTTGGTACTCGCCTGACAACTTCGAGGACAATGGCTATGACGTTCCTGAAACGATGGAAGAGCTCATTGCCTTATCGGATCAAATGGTAAAAGACGGTAAAAAGCCTTGGTGTATTGGTCTAGGTTCAGGTGCGGCAACCGGTTGGCCTGCTACTGACTGGGTAGAAGACATCATGTTGCGTACCCAATCTCCTGCCGTTTACGATCAATGGGTTAACCACGAAATCCCATTCAACGATCCTAAAGTTGTAAACGCCATCGAAACTTTTGGTCAGTTTGCTAAGAACGATGATTACGTTTCAGGCGGTGCTTCAGCCGTTGGCACGACCGATTTCCGAGACAGCCCAAAAGATTTATTCTCGGTACCGGCTAAATGCTTTATGCACCGTCAAGCCAGCTTCATTCCTGCATTCTTCCCAGAAGGCACGGTGGTAGGTGAAGATGCCGATTTCTTCTATTTCCCTGCTTACGCCTCGAAAGATTTAGGCAAACCTGTTTTAGGTGCCGGCACTGTAGCGGGTATCACTAAGTCTAACAAAGCAACAGAAGCGGTTTTGGATTACTTACTATCGCCATTGGCGCATGAGTTGTGGATGGAAAAAGGTAACTTCCTAACGGCAAACACGAAGGTGAATACGGCACTGTATGCATCTGATACTCAAAAAGCACTGGGCGATATTTTACTCAATGCGACGACCTTCCGTTTTGATGGCTCAGACTTGATGCCTGGCGCAATTGGTGCGGGTTCATTCTGGACAGGAATGGTTGACTTTGTCAGCGGTGACAGTGCGCAAGACGTTGCCGACAGCATTGAGAAGAGCTGGAAAGAACTGAAGTAACAGCGCACCACTTGGCCGCCTCATTCGAGGCGGCATTTTTAATTGCTTTAACCGTTAAAAGGAGTGGCCTGTGTTACCTCAAATTATTTCAGCGTTGATCGCCATAACGTTTGCCATCGGTGGCAGTATTTTATTTTACGTTGGGCTTAATGTTTTTATAGATAAATTTTTATCCAGCTCAGGCTTAACGCCGACACAACAAATAAAACGAGATCGCTTAAGAGAAGCCATCCGTCCGTGGATTTTTATCGGACCTGCATTGCTGTTCTTAGCCTTCTTTTTAGTGTACCCCGTACTGCGTTCACTCCAGCTTTCGTTTATGGATAGAGAGGGAGACGATTTTGTTGGAATAGCCAATTATATTTGGGCGTTTAAAAACGAAGGGTTCCACGTCTCAATTAGAAACAATATTCTTTGGCTACTGATTGTCCCTACCTTAGCTACTGCTTTTGGTCTTGTTATTGCCTACCTTACAGACAATATTTGGTGGGGCAAACTGGCTAGAACGCTCATATTTTTACCAATGGCCATCTCATTTGTTGGTGCGTCCATTATATGGAAATTTGTATACGACTTCCGAGGACCGGATGCTGAACAAATTGGTTTGCTCAATGCCATCATTATGGCGTTTGGAGGAGAGCCTAGAGCGCTCATTTCTACCTTGTTCTGGAACAACTTCTTTTTGATGATTATTTTAGTCTGGATTCAAACGGGCTTCGCAATGGTTATCTTGGGTGCTGCTATTCGAGGGGTGCCTGAAGACACCATCGAGGCTTCTACAATGGACGGTGCAAGCCCGTTGCAGGTGTTCTTTAAAATAGTTATCCCGCAAATTTGGCCGACAATTGTCGTGGTCTGGACGACCATTACCATTCTTGTATTGAAAGTTTTCGATATTGTATATGCCATGACAAACGGTCAATGGGGAACACAGGTGTTGGCTAACTTGATGTATAACGAAATGTTTCGCAACGCCAACTCAGGAACCGCCAGCACCGTTGCTGTAATACTGATGGTCGCCGTTTTGCCTGTCCTGATTTACAACATTCGCACTGCACGCAACAGCGCACAATAGGAGCTACACATGTCACTTGAATTACAGCAATCTGTTGTCGCAAAAACTCTGAAACATAGCATGGTCTTTGTACTGGTGTTACTTTGGACACTGCCTACGCTCGGTTTACTGGTCAGCTCTGTGAGAGATAAGGATCAGTTAAGCTCTACCGGTTGGTGGTCGGCATTAACCAGTACAACCCAAGCCGATGTTCACCGCTTACCAAAGGCAAACGAGCAAGTCTTTAATAACGGCTTGTATGAAATTAGAAGCCAATTATTTGATGCAGACAATAACAGTGTCGTAGGCACATGGGGGCCTCGTGCTGATGAGTTGGAAAACAACAAGCCTGATCAACCGACTGAGTTTGGTGATAATTCAACAATCACCGTGGCCTCTGATGGCACTATCGTGTGGACTTCAGAAGAAGCGTTCACACACACTCGCGGACCTCGAGTGTTCTACTCAGCCAAATCACCCCCGAGATTTACCTTTGACAATTACCGTGAGGTGTTGCAATCAGAAGGTGTTGGCCGAGCCTTTATTAATACCTTTACTGTCACGTTACCGGCTACCTTTATTCCAATTTTAATCGCCGCCTTTGCCGCTTACGCGCTTGCTTGGATGGAATTTAAAGGGCGATTTGTTTTTTTAGCGATGATCATAGGTCTTATCGTCGTACCACTACAAATGAGTTTAATCCCGGTTTTGCAAGTGTTTGCAGCGATCGGTCGAACCTTTGATGTGCCTTCTAAATCTTATGTGACCATATGGTTGGCCCATACAGGTTTTGGGCTGCCATTGGCGATTTTCTTATTACGTAATTATATGGCCAGTTTACCAAGAGACATCATTGAATCCGCTTATATGGATGGTGCAACGCATTTTCAAATTTTCATGAAAATGATATTGCCGTTATCTATGCCAGCTCTAGCTTCATTCGCGATTTTCCAATTCTTATGGACTTGGAATGATCTACTCGTCGCGGCCGTGTTTTTAGGTCAGGGTGAAGATAAAACAGTTATGACACAACAATTAATTGAGCTGTTAGGTTCTCGCGGTGACAATTGGGAAATTTTAACCAGTGGGGCATTCATTTCAATTGTGGTGCCGATCATCATTTTCTTATCCATGCAACGCTACTTTGTTCGCGGCCTGTTAGCGGGCTCGGTCAAAGGTGGTTAACACCTAAGCTCAGGCACATGCCTGAGCTACTCCTTATTCTTGGAATCCAATAGAAATGCCCGACAGTCAACTTTCTATGCATAAATTAACGTCTGCTTACGAGCGTATATTAAATAGTCTAACAGACCGTTATCAATCGGAGCATTCCGATGATCGCTGGCAAGCGTTTAGATTGCATTTTAAAGACTCATTCCCTGCGTTTTTTAATCAGCTAGCGTCACTCTACGATGATCAATGGGACTTCTACTACTTCTTAGAAAGGTGCAGCAATATTGCGGCGCGCTTTTGGCTAGACCAACCCGCGTTCAATAGGCCCCATGCGAATTGGTTTGAGTCATCTGACTGTGTAGGCGCTTCGGCCTATGTAGATTTGTTTGCTGAAAATATCTCTGGCTTGGAAAATCGAATAGCCTACCTCGAAGAGCTGGGAGTCACTTACTTACATCTGATGCCGTTATTTGAGGTACCAGCTGGAGATAGTGATGGCGGTTATGCTGTTAAAGATTTTGGTCAAGTGAATCCCGAACTGGGCACGAATGAAGACCTTAAAAGAGTGAAATCGCTCTTTATCAAGAGCAACATTAAACTCGTTCTCGATTTTGTATTTAACCATGTATCAGATCAACATCAATGGGCTATCAAAGCGAAACAAGGAGACGAACGAGCCAAACGACTGTTTTGGGTATTCGAAAACAAACAAGATATAGAGCAATACTCAACCCATTTACGCGATATTTTCCCTGATAAACGGCGCGGATGCTTTACTTATAATGCTGAGTTACATGCAGAAGTTTGGACCACTTTTAATAGTTATCAATGGGATTTAAATTATTCTAATCCAGACGTCTTTACCCTAATGTCGCAAGAACTCTTAAAAATTGTAGAGCTTGGTGCCGATGTGGTGCGCTTAGATGCCTTAGCATTTACATGGAAAGAGCCTGGAACAAGTTGCGAAAATTTGAATAAAGCGCACACCCTAGTCAAAGCATTTAACGCTTTTCTCAACATGGCCGCGCCATCCGTCGTCTTAAAGTCAGAAGCCATTGTAGCGCCCGATGAAGTAGTGAAATACATTTCAGAAGATGAATGTTCACTTTCGTACAACCCTAATCTGATGGCGTTATTGTGGGAAGCACTCGCTACAAGACAAACTCAGCTGTTAATTGAAGGAACTCAGCACCGTACAGATCTGCCTAGCCACACCCGCTGGGTAAATTACTTGCGTTGCCACGATGATATTGGCTGGGCTTTTGCTGATCACGATGCGTGGCAACGTGGCATTAACCCTTTTGATCATCGTCAGTTTTTGAATAATTTTTATACCGGAAAATTTGAAGGCAGCTTTGCAAAGGGGGTTCCTTTTCAATATAACCCCGAGAACGGCGATTGCAGAATATCTGGAACCTTAGCCTCTCTCACAGGCGTAGACTCTAATACAAATATCGACGATTTATCGGTAAAGCGCATCATAATGCTTCATGGCGTTATTATGGCGTTTAAAGGGGT
This sequence comes from Reinekea marina, assembly GCF_030409715.1. Classification (NCBI taxonomy): domain Bacteria; kingdom Pseudomonadati; phylum Pseudomonadota; class Gammaproteobacteria; order Oceanospirillales; family Saccharospirillaceae; genus Reinekea; species Reinekea marina. The sequence goes on along the minus strand of NZ_JAUFQI010000001.1, from coordinate 648,644 downwards.
TCCATTGCTCTATTTAGGCGATGAATTAGCCACATTAAATGACTTCAGTTATTCGCAACACTCCGATAAAGCTAACGATAGCCGTTGGGTGCATCGTGTAGCCTTTGGTGAAAAAAATGCTAAGAAACGGCAACTGGAAGGCACCTTAGAGCATACTGTTTTCAATGCCATTAAACAGCAAATAGAAATACGTGCAGAACACTCAGTTTTCGGTCACGGTGAGTTAAACATCGAGCCGCTTCTTCACGAAAATCTTTTTATATTTCATCGCTCGCAAGAATTAGATCGAGTCATCGTCGTTGCAAACTTCTCCGAACACAGTATTCAATTAACGAACGAACAACGGGAGTCCCTAGGGATTACTTCATGTTACAGGGACTTACTCGGGAAAAAAATTTTCACTACAAATGTTTCAACTATTAACCCATACGACATCTACTGGCTCGTAAACCAGCATAATTAATGAATAGGACACAGTTATGATCGATAACAATATTACTTGGTGGAAAGGCGCTGTCATTTATCAAATCTATCCGCGCAGCTATAAGGATTCTAACCAAGATGGTATTGGTGACATTGCCGGCATCACCAGTAAACTGGATTACATTGCCAGTCTTAATGTTGACGCAATTTGGTTATCACCTTTTTTTAAATCACCCATGAAAGATTTTGGTTATGACGTATCCGATTACTGTGATGTTGACCCTATCTTTGGGACTATCGACGACTTTAAAGCGTTGGTTAAAAAAGCGCACGATCTTGGCTTAAAAATCATTATTGATCAGGTGTATAGTCACACATCTGATCAACATGAATGGTTTAAAGAGAGCCGAAAAAACAAATCAAACCCAAAAGCAGACTGGTATGTTTGGGCTGATGCAAAACCAGATGGCACGCCCCCTAACAATTGGCTATCACTTTTTGGTGGTTCAGCTTGGCAATGGGATACGCAAAGGCAGCAGTATTTTTTACATAACTTTCTTACTAGCCAGCCTGACTTGAATTTCCATAGTGTAGAAGTTCAAGATGCCATCCTATCAACCGCGAAGTTTTGGTTAGATTTAGGCGTAGATGGCTTCCGATTAGATGTGGTTAATATGTACTTCCATGATGAAGCACTTACCGATAACGGAATTGCCGACAGCCCAGAAAAACAATTTGTTGGCGTAGATCCAAACAACCCTTTCTCAAAGCAATACCACATTCACCAAATGTGTAGAGACGATAACTTAGAATTTTTAAAGAGACTTAGAAATTTACTTGACCAGTACCCTGGCTCTACAACGGTCGGCGAAATTGGTGCGCCTGATGGTTTAACCTACATGGCTCAATACACCAGTGGCGGTGATAAGTTACACATGGCCTATACCTTCGAATTGCTCAATGAGCGATGCGACGCACCCTATTTAAAACACACAATGAAGCGCATAGAAGATTCCCTACAGGATGGTTGGCCTTGTTTTGCTTTGAGCAATCATGATGTCGTGCGCAGTGCGAGTCGCTGGACCCAAGACAGCAAATTTGTAGCCGATAAAACCAGAGCCATGCTCGTTTTTCTATTAACTCAACGTGGCACGCCTTGTCTTTACCAAGGGGAAGAGCTGGGGCTCCCTGAAGCGGAAGTACCCTTCGACAAAATTGTCGACCCATTTGGGATAGAGTTTTGGCCAGTATTCAAAGGTAGGGATGGATGCAGAACACCTATGGCTTGGGAGAATAACAAAGACTTAGGTTTTGGGTCACCTAAAAGCATACAATGGCTTCCTGCCGAGCAAAAACATCAGGCATTAGCTGTTTCTGAACAAACAAATGACGAGCATTCAATGCTTACATTTACGTCTCAGTTTCTGGCTTGGCGAAAGCAGTTTGACGCATTGAACTCGGGCAGTATTAATTGGTTAGATTCGCCTGAGGATATGTTATTCTTTGAGCGAGCCAAAGACGGTGAACGCTTGATTATCGCTATTAATTTTTCTGAAAATAGCTTAAAGGCACCCGTTGTTGATAACGCGCAACTTGCTTGGTCTACGCATGAACTAGAAAGTAGTTTTAAGCCTTATCAGTGTACCGTTTGGAAAACTAATTAAACTATCGAGAAATGCTATGTCGCCAAAGCCGCCCAAGAAAAAACTTACAGTTAAATCTGTAGCCAGTATTTTGGGCGTATCAACGGCGACTGTTTCGAATGCTTTTAATCGTCCTGACCAGTTGTCTTCGGTTTTACGCAACAAAATATTAGATGAATGTGAACGTATTGGTTATCACGGCCCAAACCCAGCGGCTCGAAGCTTAAGAACAGGGTCTACCGGGGTTGTTGGAATTATGTTAGCCGAAAAGCTAGCCTATAACTTTTCTGACCCTTGTGCGATCGAGTTTCTAGAAGGGGTTTCACAAATACTCGATGATGCTCGCGTTAATATGTTGCTGATGCCAGGCAGAGAGGAGTTTTACAAAAAGACTTCCTTGGAATCAATTCCTGATCGTTACATTATTTATGGTCCACCAAAAGACCTGCCATTGCTGGATAGAATTGAAAGGCAGCATAAACCTATTATTTCTGTAGATTTCAATTTAGAGAACCATCTTTCGCTCAATATTGATAATTATGGCGGCGCAAAGGCTGCGGCCAACCATGTCTTTGAGACTACTTCAGGTCCTGTGGCGGTTATTGGTTTAAGGTTATCAAAAGATGCCGATGGAGAGCGTATTAACGCGACCGATTTATACGACCCAAATTACTCAATCTCTCGCCAAAGATTAAATGCTTACTTAGATGCCTCTAAAGAAGCCAATCGTCCAATAGGGTTCGATTATATTTGGGACACCTCTAAGAGCTCTTGGGATGAAGGGGTAAAGGCGGCTCGGTGTGCTTTATCGGTCTCACCCAGACCAACCGCTCTGTTGTGTATGTCGGACAATTTAGCTTTAGCTGCTCTGTCGGTTGCACGTGAAATGGGTCTTCATGTTCCACAAGAGCTCAGTATTGTCGGTTTTGATGACACACCTGCGGCCAGTGTTAACCATCCTGAAGTGACAACGGTTTACCAACCAAGCTTAGAAAAAGGCCGGCTAGCAGCCAAGATGGTTTTGAACCCAGAAAACTATGACAGCATAGTGCTGCCGACTGAATTAAAAATTCGAGAAACTAGCTAATATTAGCTACTTAAACAGTGCAAAATAGATAACGTAGAACCAACTGATCAGTCCATGGAAAATTGCCCACAAAATTGAATTGTTTGCAGACCATGACATCGTTATCGCTAAGACAGAACCAAATGACACACCGTTTCGAACTACTTCATACTGTACCGATCTCATACCTTTCTCCTTTTTAACGTAAAGACAGTTTATTCAATAGCGTTTGAGCATGAAAGAGGCAGAAGTCATGAGACTCATTGTGACGTTAGGCTTTTATCCATTAAGAGTGCATCAAATGTACCGAGGTTTAATTGGTAATAATTTTTTCGTCGACCGACAGTTTTAAAACCCAGATTCTGATAAAGCTTAATGGCAGGTTCATTACCCTCTCTTACTTCTAAAAACACTTTGGTTAATTTACGATCAACCAATGAGGAAACCCATGCGTTTAGCGCCTGAGCTCCGAATCCACTTCCGCGATACTCGGAAAGGATAAAGAGTTGGATAAGTTCGGCTTCAGGCTCTATAACCTCTTCAATGATAAAACCAATAAGGTGACTCTTTACAAAATAACCATTAACCTTATTTTGATCAGCGTACCTTTTGATTACAGATGTATGTAACGATGTTTCAGCGTCACGTTCGCAGGCTTGTGCAATGACGTCTAATTGAAGATCGGTTAACGGTTTAAACATTATAAAAAGGGGATGCCTTAATCAGTTTCCAAGCTTTTGCTTTTTCAGAAGGGTTTTGCAACATTTTATACAATGAAGGTAATACTAGGTGCTCTTCAGGTTTATAAGTATCTGAGGATGGTGCCCAGCCTTTAAGCTTCGGAAGTACGCCTCCTAATGCAATAATCTTCTTAGTTTTATGTTCTTCCGATAAATGATTTATAAAATCATCAACATAAGCTTTTGCGGACGCTAAACTTTGGTCAGCATTCTTATTTTGAAAAAACGGCCAAAAAATAGTGTGGTGGTAAGCAAGGGTTGCTTCTGTTTTATCGATTGATCGCAAAATATTCTGTAGTAAACGCCAAGCCTGATCTTGTAACTCGGCATGATTAGCCACAAGTGAACTGGCGACAATGTAATCACCAATTATATACACCGCCAACCCAAACTTAACGGTTTCAGCTTTAACAGACTCCACTTGAGAATTAGTGCTTTGAGCGGACGCACCCTTAGTCTGATTAGGTTTAGGTTTAGGTACTGTCTCTTTAGTTACTTCATTAGAAACTTTTTCATGAGCAGCTAGTACCGATAATTCGTTAGAATAATCGTTTTCTTCGTTACTAACGCCTTGATGAATTGCAGTAGGCTCATTTGCTTCTCTAAGAGTAGTAGGCAAAGCATTGATAAGGTGAACTCGAGGATACCAACGGTTAACCCCCATTTCAGATAAATAATCGTCTTTCCAATCAGCCTGAACAGTCACAAATAACCCTCACATAAGAAAAGTTAGTTTAACAATAATTGCCCTCGAATCGGCAATTTATTTTGTCTAGTTGTTCGTTGGGTGCCGGTTGTCGCCTTAGGTGCCAGTGGTCGGTTTTTGAGTACTGCTGCTTGTTGCTTTTGGAGGCGGTGGTCGCCTTGAGGGTGTGGATGGCTTGAGTGGTCGCTGTTCGCGCATCCTTGCGCCGCTTAACTTCGCCATCCATGGCTCAGATACCCGCTCAACCCACCCACACCCTCAATGCTTAATAGGTTGCCACTTTCATATCCAATGTTGCGTAGGAGCGATCGAAGCCTGCGGAGACGCGACCTTTTAAGGTGATGCAATGTGTTTGTCTCGCTAGCAGCTTGCAGCTATAAACTTGCAGCTCAATGGTCATCTCTCCACTACGCTCCGAAGATTCCTACAAGTTATTTGGTGCATATACCTTGTTTCTCAGCTGACCCAAGCCGTGGTGGCTGTGTGGTTGACCTCGGGTATGTGAGCCAAGGATGGCGAACTTAAGCGTACAAGGACGTATTCACCGCGACCGAGGGCAGCCATTCAGCCACCGCGGTGCAGCATGCCAATGAACACCATCTGTTGACCTGACCCGCAGCTCGCAGCTCGCAGCCCTAAACCTTTTTCAAAAGCCATAAACCAAAAAACCCAGCACTAGGCTGGGTTCTTGGGTTTATTTGGCCGGGCTGCGGGCAGACTTGACGATGGTCCGGCCCTGAGCCTAGCTCAGTGCGTTCTTCGCTAGCGTCCTACCGTTAAGGTAGGCCACTTTGGCTTCGCCAACCGTTCATCACCCTACTCGAGAGTAGGTCTCTATTTTCAAATGCCATAAACCAAAAAACCCAGCACTAGGCTGGGTTCTTGGGTTTATATGGCGCTTGACGATGACCTACTCTCACATGGGGAAACCCCACACTACCATCGGCGATACGTCGTTTCACTGCTGAGTTCGGTATGGGATCAGGTGGTTCCAACGCTCTATGGTCGTCAAGCAAACTGGTTGTGTAACTCGTGGTGGTATATGCGCTACCACGCTTTACGCAATTGGGTACTAGAACAGCTCTCTCTTTCTTAGCCGAGGCTGAGAAAGTTCTTATATATTCAGATGTATTCAAACGTTAGCTATCAACAATCAAAACTCTTTTGGCGTTATATGGCCAAGCCGCACGGGCAATTAGTACAGGTTAGCTCAACGCCTCACAACGCTTACACACCCTGCCTATCAACCAGTTAGTCTTACTGGGCCCTTCAGGAGACTTAAAGTCTCAGGGAAAACTTATCTTGAAGGGGGCTTCCCGCTTAGATGCTTTCAGCGGTTATCCCGTCCGAACGTAGCTACCGGGCAATGCCATTGGCATGACAACCCGAACACCAGCGGTTCGTCCACTCCGGTCCTCTCGTACTAGGAGCAGCTCTTCTCAATTTTCCAACGTCCACGGCAGATAGGGACCGAACTGTCTCACGACGTTCTAAACCCAGCTCGCGTACCACTTTAAATGGCGAACAGCCATACCCTTGGGACCGGCTTCAGCCCCAGGATGTGATGAGCCGACATCGAGGTGCCAAACACCGCCGTCGATGTGAACTCTTGGGCGGTATCAGCCTGTTATCCCCGGAGTACCTTTTATCCGTTGAGCGATGGCCCTTCCATACAGAACCACCGGATCACTATGACCTACTTTCGTACCTGCTCGACCTGTCCGTCTCGCAGTCAAGCGCGCTTTTGCCATTATACTAACCGCATGATTTCCGACCATGCTTAGCGCACCTTCGTACTCCTCCGTTACTCTTTGGGAGGAGACCGCCCCAGTCAAACTACCCACCACACACGGTCCGCAACCTCGTTTCGAGGCCTGCGTTAGAACCTCAAATGTATCAGGGTGGTATTTCAAGGTTGGCTCCACAACAACTAGCGTCGCTGCTTCAAAGCCTCCCACCTATCCTACACAAATACATTCAAAGTCCAGTGTGAAGCTATAGTAAAGGTTCACGGGGTCTTTCCGTCTAGCCGCGGATACACTGCATCTTAACAGCGATTTCAATTTCACTGAGTCTCGGGTGGAGACAGCGCCCCCATCGTTACACCATTCGTGCAGGTCGGAACTTACCCGACAAGGAATTTCGCTACCTTAGGACCGTTATAGTTACGGCCGCCGTTTACCGGGGCTTCGATCAAGAGCTTCGCTTACGCTAACCCCATCAATTAACCTTCCGGCACCGGGCAGGTGTCACACCCTATACGTCCACTTTCGTGTTTGCAGAGTGCTGTGTTTTAAGTAAACAGTCGCAGGGGCCTGGTATCTTCGACTGCCAGTAGCTCAGAGAGTAAATCTCGTCACCGCCAGCAGCGTGCCTTCTCCCGAAGTTACGGCACCATTTTGCCTAGTTCCTTCACCCGAGTTCTCTCAAGCGCCTTGGTATTCTCTACCTGATCACCTGTGTCGGTTTAGAGTACGGTTTCAGTGTAGCTGGAGCTTAGAGGCTTTTCCTGGAAGTATGGCATCAATCACTTCGGTCTCCGTAGAGACACCGTCATCACGTCTCAGCCTTCACGAGCGTCCGGATTTACCTAAACACTCAGCCTACACGCTTGAACCACGACAACCAACGCGTGGATGACCTAGCCTGCTCCGTCCCCCCTTCGCACTACACTCAAGTACGGGAATATTAACCCGTTTCCCATCGACTACGCTTCTCAGCCTCGCCTTAGGGGCCGACTCACCCTGCCCCGATTAACGTTGGACAGGAACCCTTGATCTTTCGGCGTGGGAGTTTTTCACTCCCATTATCGTTACTCATGTCAGCATTCGCACTTCTGATACGTCCAGCAAGCCTCTCGACTCACCTTCATCCGCTTACAGAACGCTCCTCTACCACTCACGCCTAAACGCAAGTCCGTAGCTTCGGTGTTTGGTTTGAGCCCCGTTATATCTTCCGCGCAGGCCGACTCGACTAGTGAGCTATTACGCTTTCTTTAAAGGATGGCTGCTTCTAAGCCAACCTCCTAGCTGTCTGAGCCTTCCCACATCGTTTCCCACTTAACCAAAACTTTGGGACCTTAGCTGACGGTCTGGGTTGTTTCCCTTTCCACGACGGACGTTAGCACCCGCCGTGTGTCTCCCGGATAGTACTCACTGGTATTCGGAGTTTGCAAAGGGTTGGTAAGTCGGGATGACCCCCTAGCCTTAACAGTGCTCTACCCCCAGTGGTATTCATCCGAGGCTCTACCTAAATAGATTTCGAGGAGAACCAGCTATCTCCGAGTTTGATTGGCCTTTCACCCCCAGCCACAGGTCATCCGCTAACTTTTCAACGTTAGTCGGTTCGGTCCTCCAGTTGATGTTACTCAACCTTCAACCTGCCCATGGCTAGATCACTCGGTTTCGGGTCTACACCTTGCGACTGGACGCCCAGTTAAGACTCGGTTTCCCTACGGCTCCCCTATTCGGTTAACCTCGCCACAAAATGTAAGTCGCTGACCCATTATACAAAAGGTACGCAGTCACCCCATCACTAAGTAACCTCCCGCTTATTTAAAAACGGTTGCATTCCCGAGCGTCGCTCGGCAATGTTACTAAGCTTAGCCATCATACTAAACGACCTGCCAAGTCACTTAGTGATGGGGCTCCCACTGCTTGTACGTACACGGTTTCAGGATCTATTTCACTCCCCTCACAGGGGTTCTTTTCGCCTTTCCCTCACGGTACTGGTTCACTATCGGTCAATCAGGAGTATTTAGCCTTGGAGGATGGTCCCCCCATTTTCAGTCAAGATTTCTCGTGTCCCGACCTACTCGATTTCACTGCGGTTAGTTTTCGTGTACGGGGCTATCACCCACTACGGCGCACCTTCCCAGGTGCTTCCACTAACGTCCCCACAGCTTAAGGGCTGCTCCCCGTTCGCTCGCCGCTACTTAGGGAATCTCGGTTGATTTCTTTTCCTCCGGGTACTTAGATGTTTCAGTTCCCCGGGTTTGCCTCTCACACCTATGTATTCAGTGTGAGATAACTGTCTTATAACAGCTGGGTTCCCCCATTCGGAAATC